>JAWAXJ010000008.1:0-17233 GCA_038896955.1 Desulfurococcaceae archaeon | reverse complement strand
ATCAGAAAGAGTCGTAGCACAGATCATTACAGAACTCGATGGCATCAGGGATCTCAAAAACGTCGTTGTTCTCGCAGCAACAAATAGACCTGACCTAGTAGACCCAGCACTACTAAGACCCGGTAGACTAGATAAGCTAGTTTACGTGCCACCCCCCGACTACAAAGCTCGCTTGGAGATACTAAAAGTTCACACCAGGTACATACCCCTAGCACCCGATGTAGACCTTAGTGAAATTGCCCGGAGAACAGATAACTATACGGGTGCTGACCTGGAAGCCCTTGTAAGAGAAGCTTTAATAAGTGCTCTAAGAGAAAGCTTTTCAGTAAAATACATTGAAAAAAGACACTTTATTAAAGCACTGGAAACCGTAAAACCGAGCCTAAGTGAAGAGTTAATAAGATTCTACAAGGAGTGGAGTGAGAAGCATAGAAGAAGCCTTCAAAGTATTGGTGTAAAGCCCAGTTTGTATACATAGTTGCAAACCCGGTGCTAGAGCATGAAGAACGAGGTCCCATGGAACAAAATACCGCTTTCAAGAGCCATGCTCGAGATAATAGCATCAAAACCCGAAGGTTTACCCGAAAGTAAGCTCGAGTCTATGTTAAAGAAAGAATACGGAATAGAGACGTCAAAGCCAGAGTTCTATAGTGCTCTGATGAAGCTTGAACTTGGTGGCTTGATATACGTGGAATCTGTTGGAAAAGAGCTCTTGATCAAACCGGCACCTATACTATACCAGAACAATCTTAAATCGTGAACACCCCATACATAGTACTCTAGAAAACAAGTTAAGATTTCCAGAAGAGTTAAACTCCGCGGAGTCCTTTACACTACTGCTTCAAAAACCACGTGTTCCTAGAATATAAGGTTGTCTAGAACAAATTAAAGACACGGTGTAACTCGTGGGAGTTAACTTAAAGGACCTCATACCCGACAACGTAAAGGTCGTCATCACCGATCTCAGGGTTTTAATGGGCAAGGTCATAGCCATAGACGCTTACAATGCTCTTTACCAGTTCCTAACTGCCATTAGACAACCCGATGGAACACCTTTAATGGATAGTCAAGGAAGAGTCACAAGTCACTTGAGCGGGCTTTTCTACCGAACAATAAATATTGTCGAAAACGGCATAAAGCCCGTGTACGTATTCGACGGTGTACCACCAGAGATTAAAGCCAGGGAGATCGAGAAGAGAAAAGCAGTAAAGGAGGAAGCTACTAAGAAATACGAGGAAGCACTAGCGACAGGGGATCTAGAAGCTGCCAGAAGATACGCGGCTATGGCTGCGAAGTTAACAGAAGATATGGTCAAGGAGGCTAAGAACCTGCTAGAAGCTATGGGTATACCATGGGTACAAGCTCCTGCCGAAGGTGAAGCTCAGGCTGCATACATGGCCCAGGTCGGTGATGCTTATGCTACTACCTCTCAAGACTACGACAGCTTACTCTTCGGCTCTCCACGTCTAATAAGAAACTTAACTATTAGTGGAAAAAAGAAGCTGCCCAGAAAGGATGAGTACATTGAAATACACCCAGAGATGATAGAACTCGGTAAGCTTTTGCAAGCATTAGGATTAACGAGAGAAATGCTTATAGACATAGCAATACTGATAGGAACAGACTATAACCCCGACGGCTTCGAGAACATTGGTCCAAAGAAAGCCTATCAGCTCGTAAAAGCCTATGGAAGCATTGAGAAAGTACCAAAAGCCCTCCTCAAATCACCCGTAGAAGTAGACGTCTTGTCGATCAAAAAGTACTTCTTAAACCCACCAGTTACACGTAATTATAAACTAGAATGGCGTTCTCCCGATGAAAAGCAGATTATTGATGTACTAGTCAAGGAGCACGACTTTAGTCTTGAAAGAGTGCAGAGTGCCGTAGAAAGACTTGCTAAAGCGTACAGAGAGTACTTGAAGGGAGAGCAGAAAGGTCTTACTAAGTGGTTTGCCAAGAAGTAAAACTCCAACCGCTCACAGTATTCTCATTCCTTAATGCTCCAACCATATGCACCTATAAGCGGTACGAACACGCATTCTATACCCCATTTCTTACGTAAGGTCTTGTTAGATTTCTCAATAACTAAGAGTCTTTGAAGGTATAGATCGCCCACGGGTATAACCATTCTACCATTATCTGCGAGCTGCTCAAGTAGAGGTCTTGGTGCATCTGGAGCAGCTGCTGTAACTATTATCTTGTTAAAGGGTGCTTTCTCAGGATACCCTAGTGTTCCATCGCCTACTATTACAGTAACGTACTCGCTGTAACCAGCTTGCTCCAGATTTCTACGTGCGAACTCAGCAAGCTCTGGTATTCTCTCTATGGTGTAAACATGGCCTTTTCTCTGAGGATCCTGCTTGGCTACAATCTCAGCGAGCACGGCTGCTTGGTAACCTGAGCCGGTTCCCACCTCTAGTACGATATCTCCGGGTTCAGGGTCTAGTTCCTCGGTCATTATAGCAACCATGTGTATAGCACTTATTGTCTGCCCCTTCCCAATAGGTAGCGGGCTATCTACGTAGGCGTACTCTCTCAAGTGTTCCGGCACGAAGAGCTCTCTTGGTACACTAAGAAGAGCTCTGATAACCCTTGGGTTCCTGAGATAACCAGAAATTATAAGGGATTCGATCACGCGTCTTCTCTGCTCTTTAAAATCAATCAAAACTTTACCCCATAATAGGAGACCTTTAAAAACCCTATATAATGGTGCCACGAACACTATGGAGGTGAGACTAGCATTCTGCTACGAAGTTGTAAGAGCTAGGGGTCATCCCAACATAAAGGGCACCCACAGAACTACGTTTGAGATAACGAAGGATCCGGATGTAACTCCACGAGGTGATTGCATTATTGGTACATCGGCTGATAAAGCACCAGTGGACTTCAGTAGTCAATTCAAGGAGTGTTTAAAGAACGACGACGCAGTACTGTTCATCCTACTGGAAGCCAATGGTGTTAGAGATGTTGTTGTTGCTCATGGACACTCACAGCTACTCCTAACAGATGAGAAAAAGCTTATTGTGAGGAAAAGCACCTATATAGAGCCTGCAACCATAGGTATACTAGCTTCTAAATCCTCAGCTGAACTTAGGAGAGAGCTCATTAATGCATTGAAAAAGAGAGATACATACCTAACCGCTCATCTACTCGTACTTAGGCTTGACCAGATCACATCTGTATACACTCAACTTAGGAGAGTACTCTAGTACCTCTAAACACGATTCGAGAAACCAGTTCTTAAGCTTACTCAGAGAACTCTGCATAGCTACTTGTACGCTTTCCGCGAGAATATACAGGTGAAGTTTCCCACCCGGTTTTAGTAAAACACGATATTCATCCACGAAGTTTAAACTGTACCCTGGAATATCAGCAATGATCCTATCTACTGATCCTTCTCTAACAACTCCAGGTAGCTCTCTAGAGTTCATGTTTAAGGGAACAATTACACCCTTGATTCTTCTCTTATTGAGAACTATGTTTTCCAAGAGAAGCTCGTATGCATCTGGGTTTAGATCGTTGGCTATAACGAGTGATGGAACCTCTCCAGCGATGTGTATGGAGAACCCGCCGATACCACTAAACATATCCAGCACGATTTCTCCCGGTTTAACGAGCTTAGCTAGTCTACGGTGTTCTTCCGCGAGCCTAGGATTAAAGAACACTTTTCCTAGTTTTACTTTGAACTTGAATCCGTATTCTTTAACCATGAGGTCTCTTATGTCTTCACCCCAGAGTAATTCGAGAACAGGGATTCTATAGACATCAACAGTTTCTCTCTTAACCCATATCGCGCGTACCCTGGGATGAACTTTTCTAATGTTTTCTACAAGCTCACCGATGCTCCAAGTTCTAAGCACGTTTTCTCGAATGATCACAACGTTGTCAACAATGTCGAACGAGGGTATTGATACAGAGTTACTTGTTTTTCTCCTAGGAGGATTACACTCGGTGAACTTCAGGTCATCCGTTGTGCATAGTTTAACAGCATCTCTGACCTCGTCCTCGAGGTTCTCTTGAACCGGGATCAGAACTTGTTCATCAATCCTGAGGACCTTGTACTCTGTGTTTAAGAGACGCTTTTTCTTAAGAACATTCATTACACACTCAGCGTACTTCTTATTTATGACAATGCACTTCGTCATTTCCTAAACCTATGTAACCAGTTGTTTTTGCTTTATTAAAAGTAATAGAGGTACTAGGATTAGACAAGGTTGAAAACACGAGGTTAGAGCATGCTTAGTAAAGCCATAGTAGTTTATAAGCCTGTGAACGAGTGTTTAACTCTCACGAAGCGTGCAGTAAGTACTCTGAGACGAAGTGGTATCGAAACGGATGCTGTCTCGGTAGACGATTTACCCTACAGTCGTAAAAATGAAGTGAGGTACGATTTGGTGATATCTATTGGAGGTGATGGCACTTTTCTAAGGTCAGTTCACGAGCTTGTTAAAGATGAAGATCAACTCGTGTACCTTTATCCATGTGGACGCAGAAACTTCTTCTACGAAAAACCCGAACTACCTATCGAGGAAGCACTGCAGAACGTTCTCGAAGGAAAGCATGTTGTTGAACTGATACCGGTGTATCGGGTTAGCTACGAAAACACCCATTTTCCTTTTCTAAATGACGTGGTTATAGTCAACAGTAATCTAGGTAAAACCGGGAAATACGTAGTTGATATATCAAGCTCTGGATTGAAAAGTTCGTATAGAGTTGAAGGTGATGGAATAATAATTAGCACACCATACGGCTCCTCGGGACATAACCTCTCTGCTGGTGGACCTCTCGTAGTACCACAACTAGAGGCACTTGTGCTTACGCATTTAAGTCCAATGACTCTCGGTTTTCCATCCATAGTTATACCCGCTTCAGCTAAAGTCACTGTGAGAGTGCAGGGGGTTTTCAACCTATATTCGGATGGAATATACCTAAAGACCCTTGAAAGAGGAAGCACTGTTGAAGTCACGCGTGATCGTGGCTATATTAGAGTTGCTAGGATTAACCCGTGCAGAGACATTCTAGATATAGTGATCAAGCAAAGGAGTCATCATGCAGGTTGATGAAGTAACGGCTATAGTACTAGACACGGGTGCTCTACTGGCAAAGTACTATAGGCTGTTACCAAGACGCGGAGTAGAGCTCTATACTAGCACTAGTAACGTAGATGAAGTAATAGACCTAGAGAACAAGCAGGCTTTAGAAGAAGCAATAAATCTCGGATTAGTTAAGGTCGTGAAACCTGAGAAGAAGTACGTTGAGAAAGCAGCAGCTATTGCTAGGAGTACTGGAAGTATTCACAAGCTGTCCAGAACAGACATAGATGTAGCTGCACTAGCACTGCAACTTGTAGATAACGGTGCTAACGTTGTTGTTATCACGGATGATTACGAACTCCAGAATCTTTTGCATAGCGTAGGTATAAGCTTTAAACCGCTGAGAACAACGGGCATCAGAGCACTCAAGCTCTACAGGTCTTTTTGCCCGGTATGTGGATATGTTCCAAGTTCTCCTAGCGAGAACACGTGTCCTCTTTGCGGGTCTAAAATAATACGTAAGGTTACACGTGTCAAAGAGTAAGCGCCGTGATAAAGTAACCAGGCATATCGTTCTTTAGAGGACTAAACCTATATCCCACAATCCCCTTGTACGATACTTTTTCAGCGTACGGTATTTGCTCGGGAGGTTCATATGGGCTGAAACCTAGCTCTTCAACCGCGTAGACAACATTTTCCTCGTTTTCATCTAGTGTCAACGTACATGTAGAGTACACTAGAATACCGCCTTTCTTGAGTATACTACGAGCTGCTTTTAAAAAGTGCTTCTGGTAGTTTGAAAGACTAAGAACATCATTGAGAGAGCGATCGTAGTCCAGTAGTGGGCGCACACCAAGGTTACTACATGGAGGGTCTATTAGCACTCTATCAGCTTTGCTCGCAAGTGCGAAATCGATGTGAGCAAACCGGGAATCTGCTGGAACAGCTAGCACGCTGATATTTAGCCCCAGTTTACTAAGCGTGTTCTGCAGAACTGATACTTTTTTCTCGCTTCTATCAAATGCTACAATTAGAGCTTTACCACCAACGAGTTGAACAATGTGCCCTGTTTTACCACCTGGAGCCGCGTTCATGTCAACGATTAGCATTCCGGTCTTAGGTTTCAACACGTGCGATGTAATAATACTAGGCGCACTCTGTGGGTATATTAAACCCTTCAAGTAGGCTTTTGATTCAGCGAGCTTGGGTGCTTTGTACGGTGAAGAGACATTAATGCCTACTACTCCTCTGGTAAGGCTTTGCATGGTCTCCGATGAAACAACAGTCTTTATGCATGAAACTACTGTACCCCTACTTGTAACAGCTAGTAGGTATTCGCTCCGATCGAACTTTGGAGCTTTTAAAATCCCGGGTCGGTAGAGATCAGCGCCTAGCATTAGTGAAACAGCCGTTCGTACATCTACAACTATTCTCTTCTCCCCGGGGCATTCCACGTCGTAAGGTCCTTTAACCTCGAAGTATACTGCATCGGGTATGTTTTCATCCGCGTATGCTTCAATACCATCCTTTCTAAGAGCTTCTAGAACTTCACTTCGAGTAGCTTTAATGGTGTTAACTCTCGCGTAAAGTCGGCTGGGTGGTTTCTTCAATAGCTCAATTAAATTCTCAGCTAAGCTACCATAAACCCTCTTCAATAGAGCGCCTATAACCCCCTTATTCTTTTTGTTATGTAACTCAAAAGCCATCAATACCCCGGAGTATCGTTTAAGTAAACTACTTGTATGTTTATTAAGTACTGTAAATTATACTACAGCTGAAGCTGGTTGAGGCCAGGTAAATAAGGTGATCTTCATGTCTTCAACAAGGATCTCCGAAAAAGATTTAACCGAAGCATTAGCAGATAAGCAGAACAAGAAAATTGATGAAAAACAGCGATGGGTCAACAGAATACTTAAAAGTGCTAAACAGTACCACAAGCTATGTCCATACTACGACAAGAGAACAAAGATGTGCTTTATAGCAATAGGCGTGAAGTGCGATAGAGAAGGTAAATTTGATACTTGTTACACCTTCAGGTCCTTCCTCGAGAAGAAGTATGATGAGTTTAAAGCGAAAAACAAGCCATTACCACTAGACTTCACAGACGTTGTTCTCACAATTTAGTAGTTAACCTTTATTTCTCTAGTAGCATTTCTAGTTCACACCGTAGATCCCTTTACTGTTCTAACCACACTACACCTACTTACTAAGAATTCATTATCCTTTTTCCACTCCGTTCATAGCGAAACTACCGTGCATCAGTGATGGTTATTACATAGAAGTAGCATTGTACACTGTTGGTGGTGTCTGTTGGAGTTCCCGTACCCTATGCTTGTAAAAGCTGTGTGGCTAGATGAATCCGAGAATAAACTGTGCTGGGTAAACACGAATAAGCTACCCTTTGAAGAGGAGATAATCTGCTCCAACGAACCCAAGAGAGTGGGAGAAGCCATTAAACAAATGGAGATTCGCGGTGCACCCGCTATAGGTGTTGCTGCTGCACTTGTCCTCGGAGCTTATGCACTAAAGATCTCCAATCTACCATTAAAGCTCTTTCTCGACGAGTTAAACAAAGCCATTGAAATTCTCTCACTCACTAGACCTACTGCGTACAACCTGTTTTACGCTCTAAGCAGAATACGCAAAGTCTTAATCGAAGAATCCTCTAAAACAAGCGATACTCACCGGGTAGCTTCATTGATAGCCGAGGAAGCGATCAGAATATACAGAGAAGACGTTGAAGCAAACATTAAAATAGGTGAACTCGGTGCTGAACTAGTACCTGACGAAGCCACGATCATGACTCACTGTAATGCTGGAGCACTTGCAACATCTGCTTATGGAACAGCTCTAGCAGTTGTAAGAATAGCCTTCTACAAAGGTAAAAAGGTAAGAGTTATAGCTACTGAAACAAGACCCGTTCTCCAGGGTGCTAGGTTAACCGTTTATGAGCTTGCGAAGGAGGGTATTCCGGTAACACTAATAACCGACAATACAGCTGGACTTGTTCTGAGGAAAAAGCTGGTGGACTTGGTAATCGTGGGTGCCGATAGGATCACACGGGATGGTTACGTCGTGAACAAAATAGGAACCTACATGATAGCCCTCGCAGCAAAAAGGAACGGTATTCCATTCTACGTGGCTGCACCTGCAAGCACGGTGGATCTTGAGAGAACAATAAACCAAGTTGTAATTGAAGAACGAGACCCCAGGGAAGTGAAGTACATCAGAGGTGTTCCAATAACCATTGAAACCGTTCAAGCGTTGAACTACGCGTTTGATATCACAGACCCTGACCTTGTATCCGCGATTATAACTGAGAAGGGTGTTATATATCCACCTTATCCAGATAACCTTCTCAGAGTACTATCTTAACGCACATTGAAATTCTTCTTTTCTCTCAGAATCTCCTTAAACCTTAAGCCGTTATCAAGCATTTTAACGTTGTTGAACATCACGAAAGCCGCATCGTAGTTTTCCACGTTGAGTAGCTCGGTTAGCTTATTCAGGTCTTCATCTGTGTAGTAGTAACTGTAGTTAACTTCACCAGGACCTATACCATGTAACCTGGTGTACAGTATTCTTCTTGAGTGTAGATACAGAGGTCTTGATCTAAACACGTCCACTACGTGCATCACATCGTACATTTCCAGGATACCTTTCAACTCCTTCGCTGAAGCCCAGGCTCCACGAGGTTCCCAGCCAACGACTATGTTTCCACCGGTGTACGTTGATACTTCCTCGAAGAACCTTTTTACCTGAAGAACTGTTTCTTCGTTGTAGGGCATACTTGATGGAGTTTGAAGCACGATAACGCTTGCGTTAAGTGCTTTTGCAACCTCCACGGTCTTTTCGAATGCTTTAATGTTTTCCCTTGTTGGTTTCAAGTATCCATAGTTGGATGGATCTCCATCAGGTTTTCTCTTCATTCTTTTCCACGTGGGAGATGTAGAGGGGTGTGTAATAACCTGCCAGGCTTTCACAGTGAATACGAAGTTCTCTGGAGCTTCTCCTCTTAAGCTTAAAGCCCAATCAACACTCGGAAGCTCGTAAAAAGTGTTCTGAAGTTCTACCACAGAGAATAAACCATAGTACTTTCTCCTCGCACAAGGAAACCCGCAACAACCAACGAATACTGTTTTCAAGTACCCCCTACATCATCTTAAATGCTTCAACGTTTTTAACTGGTTCGAGTCTTCTCAGTTCTTCCTCTATCTGCTTCAAATCGGATATATCGCTTTTACTAATGTCAACTACCATTTCACACGCTCCTAGCTCTTCTCTCTTGAGAACAACGCACTTGGTGGATATAATGTCTATGTTGCGACTTGCAAGAAAGTTCGTTAACTCGGCTATTACTCCCACACGGTCCTCTAGAACAACACTCAGCTTCACCAGCTTAGCTGCTATTGGTAGTGGAACCAGCTTTATTTCTTTGGAGTTTTTATCGGCGATCATCAACAGGTACATTCCTTCTCTAATATTGAACATTTCTCTGATTACAGCTGGAATAGTTATTCTACCCTTCGAGTCAACCTTAACTGTTTCCTCCACCGACATCAAGATCTCCCACCACGTTCCTCCGATACTATAACCCCCTTAATATCATGTTGCATGAAGCAACGTGTCCCGATTGAGTTTTTGAGAGAGTAGTTCAGAGTTCTATGCTAAGAGTGCACTAATTGGGAGTGCTGTCAGTGAGGTCTGATCATCGATAAACGAGCTATGGTTGTGTACGGTTGTGGTACTGGGTAGAATATTGGTAGTATCTAAACAGGAACATTGTATGAAGAGGTGAACTTTTAGGTGAAGTTAGATCTCGAACGGTACTGTTGTTAAAACCTTTACTTTGTACGGTTGTAGTCTTTCCTCCCATCTAGTGCCTAATCCCAGGATAACTATGCAGTCTACCACCTCGACTTTAGCCTTGGCAAGCATTTGCAGTACTGACTCCAGTGTTTTCCCTGTAAAAACGACGTCAGATACCACTAAGACCTTGTCCTTCCTGCTTATGAGGTCTTTATCAAGATACAGTGTTTCAACATCCTTAGGACTTCTCATCAAGGATATGTTGTAGTACTGAACACCTGGATAGCTTTTCCTCTTAACTAGAAGTACAGGTGCTCTAAACTCCATTGAGAGTTCTGTTGCTATGGGGAGTACAGCCTCAGCTGTAGCTACTAGTTTGGTTATAGTCTTGTCCACGAGCTCTAGCATTATTATTATGGATAAGAGCCTTATTATGTAGGGGTCTTTTAGTACGCGAAGCAGATCTATGACAGGGCTTTTTTCTCTCTCAACAAGGTCCTTTAGTATAACACCCAGATCTATTGAAAGAGAAATCCTTGCAAGAATTTTAACTGCCTGCTCGAAACTCGGTATTATAGATCCCTTAACGTAGCGACAGAGAACAGACTCTGGTAAGCCTGTTATGAGGGATATATCCCTGTACGAGAGTACGGGTTTGAGATGTCGAAGGACCTCAGATGAGAGTAATCTAAGCTTCATTTTGTCCGCTTTGCTACGTCCATAAGCTTTTACCAGCTTCTTTTCGAACTCATCAATCTCTCTCTCCAAGGGTTTCTTGACGACTAGTACGCGTCCACTTTTGAGAAACAATGACGTCCCCCGTGTTACATAGGCATTATAAGGTTATTAAGGTGATTGTTTAAAAATATTACTATGAGCGATGAGCGGGGTTTTAAGTACTGATAGACAATTGATGAAAAACCCACGCGGCGAGCACTACAATGAAGATACTGTTTGACAGAGATTCCCTAAAACTCGGAGTCGGTAGTTACCTAACGTCGTCGGGTGTACTAGACGAGGCGTGCGCTCTGGGGTTGGAGTTCATAAGGATAATGGGTGTCTGCGACGACACGAGCATTCATGTATACGTTCACGTATCAATCGACACCGACGATGATAAACCTCAGTGCGAAGTCAGAGTCCTAGGGATAACTGTAGAATTACCTAAAACACGAGAAGTAAACAACGAGGTACTATCATTTTTTAAGTATTCAAGTACAATTATTGAGGAAGACTCTGTCGTGAAATTCTACATAGACCCCCATTACACTTTAGGGGTGTTTTACATGACCTGCAAAGGAAAAGAGGTGAGATGGGTCACCCACTCCTATGCTGAACCAGAAGAGCTGGCACACTTTCAGAGAGGTGCTTAACTTTGGTAGTTTTAAAAACAAGAAAATGGCTTAGTGATGACGAGTTTAAAGAAGTTCTAATGATCGCTGACTACATCGGCTACGAGGAAGGGTACAAGAAGTTTGTGTTCAACTTAGCGAAAGCTCTCAAAAACGGATACTTTCTGAGTGATGTAAAAGAACTTATAAAGGAGCTAAATCTCGAGGTCGAAGGCTCTTTCTCCGAGGTAGAGAAAGCTTATTCAGCGCTTGCAACTACGCTGGAATGGAATTCCTCGGATTGCACTGTTAAAATAGTAATACCGAGTGAGCTCTACAAGGTAAACAAAAACAGGCTTATGAACCTAGGTTGCAGATTCTCTGCAACCACGAATGAACACGTTGTGCTAAAGGTTTTACCTTACCAGGTCCACAGGGTTATTGATTTTTTGAAGAGCATTGGAGTGCCTGTAAACGACCCACAAAAACTCGTTGCAGAAAAACCCTTAATGATAAAACCCACGTTGGTAAACGTGAAACTGAGATCCTACCAGGAAGAGGCTTTAGAAGCTTGGCTTAGAAACAATGGTTCTGGTATAATAGCTCTACCCACGGGTTCCGGTAAAACTCTCATAGCAGTAGCTGCTCTCGTCGAGAAATCCGTAAAAACGCTTATTATAGCATACACTAGAGAGCAACTGTACCAGTGGAGGGACTTTATCCTCAAGTACACTTCGATTCCTTCAAGTATGGTCGGATTGTTCTACGGTGAAGAAAAGCGCTTAGCACCTGTAACGGTGTCTACTTATCAGAGCGCTTTTAGGAACATGGGTATTCTATCTCCTCACTTCGACTTCTTAATAGTGGATGAGGTTCACCACCTACCAGCAGATAAGTTTAAGTATATCGCTTACCACAGCTTAGCAAAGTACAAAATGGGTTTATCAGCAACACCTGAAAGAGAAGATGGTAAACACGTTGAGCTATTTCCACTTCTAGGTAACCTAGTGTACTACAAGTCTCCGAGCGAGCTCGCTGAGCAAGGTTACCTTGCCTCCTACGAGGTGATTGTAGTCAGAGTAAGCTTAACACCTCAGGAGCGACTGCTGTACAGCAAGATAAAGAAACAGATCGAGACACTGATGACCAAGCTTCCCGAGGAAATAATCACCATGTCTAATAGAAAGGAAAGGTTCAAGCGTATTTTAAAAGAAGCTTACAGAGGGAACAGTGTTGCCAAGGAGATACTAAAACTATACAGTGATCTGAGAATGCTCGTTGCAACATCCAACTCCAAGATCGAGAAAGCCGTTGAAATAGCTTTAAAAGAACTCGAGAAAGGCAACAAGATCATCGTGTTCACGCAGTACGTTGACCAAGCAAAAACCATAGCTAGCCGTGTTCAAGGATACTTGCTTACTGGTGAAACCCCAGATCAGGATAGAAAGAGAATCTTGGAAAGCTTCAAGACTCAGCATAAAGGTATTCTGGTTGTTACAACAGTAGGTGACGAGGGAATAGATATTCCAGACGCGAACGTAGGGATAATAGTATCGGGAACAGGATCTAGACGTCAGTTTATTCAGAGACTTGGACGACTACTAAGACCGAAGAGTAGTGGTCAAAGAGCTGTTCTCTACGAAATAGTTGTCAAACACACGGTTGAAGAGATCTGGGCATCTAGAAGAACCCAGGACGTTGATCAGCAATGAGGTCAAGCTGAGAACACTAACTATAGCGAATGGTTTCGCTTTCACCGAGTTTTTATCAGTAGCCTTAGGCATTCGAAGGACTCTCTGTACTAATGTAGACTAGTAGGTCTAGTATAATTTGAGCGTAGATAGAGTACTCAACCTCGTTCTTGGGTTTTTTCAAGCGTAGAATTCTCTTTCCATCAGAAGTAGTTAGTAACGCTATGGAGCGCTCCTCGGGTTCATCTGTGCAAACAGCTAGTGGTATTTCCGTGGTGATACTTACCGTTCTCAAAGGGGATTTTCTTCTGGTTGACACATCCATTTTAAATGGATATTTTAACGACAATGTTTCAACGATAAGGGGGTTCAAGCACTCGGGTCCTTGGAATAACTCTACTACGAGATTGCCGGTAATAATGTTCACTTCCACGTTACTTGCGAGCGCTCTTAGAGCTTCTAAAGCGAGAGCCGTGTTCACCTTAGTAAGGTTTGCCCAGGCGTTCCTGACAGCACGGAGAGGTCTACAAGAACCTTTACATATGTTTCTAATGGTATCCAGATCAAGGTCTACGTCTTCAATTACTATCGAGAGCTGAGGTACAGCCACGGATACTACACGGTCTTCAATTAACGTATCAACAAGGACGGGTTCCAGCAATATCCCGATGTTCTCAATATTGTTCCTCGCTAGGAAATCCAGCAGATCTAGTAGTGAAGTGTAGTGAAGGAAGAGGAGTTCTACTACTATGCTACCGTGCTTTATGAGCCCCATTTCTTCAGCTCTCAATGGTTAAACTCTGTTAAAAAACATTGATTTTTGCTTTTTTTCACTCAGGGTGTTCTTCAGAGTTGCTACTCTTTTACTTTCAGCTTAATCTCGATGATGCTTACTCTAGCTTCTCTTCCCTGCGGGTTTGTGAGTGTTTGGCTTCCAATCTCGATCTTCTCAACGTCTACTTTACCTGGTAGGAACCTGTTTCTTATGATTTCAACAGCGTCTACAGCCTTGCTTATAGCTCTTCCTCTTGCTTTGACGTTGACTTCTTTTACACCTTGGTGTACTAGTGTTAAAATGGCTATTACGTAGTTCATTACTGGTTTCTTTCCTACTAGCACGGTGTTCGGACTCTGTACTCCTGACATTCTGATCCCTCGGGTTTTCGCTATACCTTAGTCAAGATAATGAGAATTAGGGGTAGGTGTTTAAAAACTTTTCCTAAGTGGACCATGTAATACCAGGTTCCCTCTTTTAAAAGCCGATCGCCACTAGACATGATTCCACTGGGTGTTCGCTTGAGAGCGATCATGCCATTGTACGACAGCAACCTCGCTGATTGCGAAGTATCTTATTCTGAGGATTCCAGCTGTACGAATAGCAAGTTGAGTCTTTACATTGAAGCTATACTTGACAATGAGAAGGACTTTGTTGAGTTTTTTGCAAAAACCACGAAAGGTCTAACTCCCTGGGGTGCTCAAAGATCTTGGCTCAAGAGACTCCTTCAAGGTGAAAACACCGTACTAATAGCTCCTACAGGTCTCGGTAAAACAACATTGCTACTGGTCTACGCACTCTATTCAGTATCAAAGGGAAAGAAGGTTCTCTACATAGTACCCACAAAGCCTCTTCAAAACCAAGTTCACCAGAGAATGCTAGAATACGCTAGAAACGCTGGTTTAGAGAATGTAAAGATCATCAGTTACAACTCTTCGCTAAGCAAGAAGAAGCGAGATGAGCTACTTAACCAGATCTCATGCTGCGATTTCAACGTACTAGTGGTTACGAACAGTTTTCTGTCGAAAAAATACGATGTATTATCGAAATGCTCGTACGATGTACTATTGGTAGACGATGTTGATAGCCTACTTAGAAGTAAGAAGAACACCTACAACCTACTTAAACTCCTCGGTTACACTGATGAGATCATAGAACTAGCTAAGAAACGAGTAAACATACTCTGGCGTATACTAACAGGAAAAACAATGGGAAAGGATGTTGAAGAACTTGTTAAGAACTACTTAAGCATAGACCATGAGCTTGAGTCTAGAATTCAAGCTTTGAAAGTTAAGCAACTGGTTGTTGCATCAGCTACTGGTAGAGCTCGAGGAGAAGTTGGTAAGGTACTGAGAGACCTCTTGAAAACCGATATTACAGGGATCACGATATACGGTCGCGACGTAACGGATTCCTACACAGTAGTATCAAATCTCGACGAGTTAGTGAACAAAGTAGTCTCTCTTGTTCTCAAGCTTGGAAAAGGATGCATACTTTATGTTTCACCTTTTCACCCCTACAAAGACCTTATCTTCAATGCTGTGCAAGCTATTAAGTTGAGGCTATCCGAGCTTGGATTCAACGTCGGTGATGCTGATGCTAAAAGAATAATGGAGTTTGTTGAAGGGAAAGTGGATGTCTTAGTAGGCTCCTCGATCTACTATGGTTCAAGCGTAAGAGGCATAGATGCACCTAGACACATAAGGTACGTTGTGTTTCTCGGAACACCAATGTTCGTGGTTCCATTGAGAAATCTGCTAGCTAACATGAACATTATGGCTAGAATACTTGCGGAACTCTACGCAAGAAGTGGAGACAACGAGTACAAGTCCATGGTAACACGTATTCGAAAACTAGCTCTTACATTAACTCCTTCCGAGAAAAAACTCATCAAGTACTTCTTAACGGGTAAACTAGCTATCGAAGCACTATCCTCTTCTCAAAAACTCCAATCAATATCAGCTGAAGTTAAGGAGATCTACGAGAGAGTTCTCAAGGCGGTGATCAGCCTTCTCGATAATGAAAAGATCATCAATGTTGGTACTATAAGCTTAGTGAAAAAGAGCAACGAAGAGTACATCGGTGTTCTACCGGACGTAATGACCTACATTCAGGCTTCGGGTAGAACCAGCAGGTTTATAGGTAATACGATAACCCATGGTTTATCCGTGGTACTCGAGCTCCTTGACCTGGTGAATGTGGTTAAAGCTCTCGAGGCAAAAATGAAGGGGTTTAATAAGGATCTCTTATTCGTAGAGCTAGAGAATCTTGATCTTGAGCAAGAAGCTCGGTTGATCAGCATCTCGAGATCGGAGGCTTCTCAGAATAGGCTTAAATACAGGTCTATACTCCTCGTTGTTGAATCACCCACAAAGGCAAAAACAATTGCTAGGTTCTTTGGTAAACCTGTATCTAGGAAAATAGGAGACTTGAGGGTATACACAATTCCGGCTAAGGTAGACAGTGAGGTAGTTGAGTTTAACATTGTTTCAACTCGTGGACACGTATACGATTTAACTACGAAACCCTTGGGTCTCTACGGAGTACTCGTAAATGAGAGTAGAATAATCCCTGTGTACACTACTCTTAAGAAGTGTAAGCTGTGTGGTACACAGTTTACAGACCACGATGCATGTCCAAAGTGTGGTAGTAGTATATTTACTGATTCGAAATCTGTGATAGCAGCTCTGCAGAAACTAGCACTAGAGGTGGATGAGGTTTACATTTCCACAGATCCCGATGTTGAAGGTGAAAAAATAGCCTACGATGTTTACACGTCAATAAGAATGTTCAACCATAGTGTTAAAAGAATAGAACTTCATGAAATAACGTTAAATGAGCTGCTGAAAGCTCTTGGTAAACCACGTGAGATCAACATCAATCTCGTTGAAGCTGAAATCTACAGAAGAATCTTAGATAGGCTGGTAGGCTTTGGTCTTAGCGGTAAACTCCAAGCTATGTTCAACAGCAAAAACCTTGGTGCAGGACGTGTACAAACACCAGTGCTCGGCCTTATCATTGAAAGATACAAAGAGCACTTGGCTAACAAGTGCAAGAAGGTCGTTGTCAACGTAGAGGATCCCGTCAAAGTCAGGGTTTCCATGTGCATTGAAGCTCCGCATGTGGAGCTAGTAAACACTTTAAAATCCGCAAACGAAGTAGTCTTCATGAAGGTTCATGAAACCGTTGAGGAGGTCGCACCTAGGCCTCCATACACAACCGATGAGCTACTGGTAGATGCATCTCGACTTGGATACACAGCTCGTGAAGCAATGAGGATTGCTCAAGACCTATACGAATCCGGTTTGATAACCTATCATAGAACGGACTGCACGTACGTTAGTTCTCACGGTATATCCATAGCTAAGGAGTATCTCGGTTCAAAAGGTTACATCAGCTTGTTTAAACCAAGTCACTGGGGTAATCAAGGTAGTCATGAAGCTATTAGACCAGTGTATCCACTTGATGTTGAAGACCTGCTTAAAGCTATTGATGAAGGTTTAGTAACCACGATCATACCACTCACGAATAGACACCTAAAGATCTACGACCTTGTGTTCAGAAGATTCATCGCTAGTCAGATGAAGCCCTTCA
>JAWAXJ010000007.1:0-17669 GCA_038896955.1 Desulfurococcaceae archaeon | reverse complement strand
AAGCTAGTGTACAGCGTAGACCAGTTCGTGGACATAAGAACGGACTTCGTTGAGAAGGTTAGAGCAATATACGAGTCGTGGTTCAACAGCAGGATGCCCCTCGGCCTCTACGCTCTACTAGCAATTGCGTTCTGGTACAACGTCGTGGTGGCGTGGGTTGTTGCCGGGATATACCCTAGGGGCGTTCTACTTGTTCTTGCAACGCTACCACTGATCCTCTTCACGGCACCGCAACTGGAGTACCAGAGGAGTGGGGCACTGTTAAAGCTAGCTATTACTGCAACCTTCCTGGTACCAATGCTCATGTGCATCGGTGCACTACTCCACTAGCTTTTTCAACCTCTTAAACCCATATGTATACTAGGGGGTGAGGGTTGGAGGCCGTCAAGGAGGTAGTAAAGGACGTGAGGAGCGACGTTAAGAAGCTGATAGAGCTCCTCACCGCCCTCAACACCAACCTCTCGAAGCTGGAGCAGTTCACAGTAGTGCTGGACAAGCTGGTCAAGGAGCTGGAGGAGGCGAACAGGAACTTCAGGGAGGTAGCCGAGGTGCTCAAGCTACTCAGGGAGCTGGCGAAGTGATGCGGAATGCCCAGGTACCTGGTTGAGTTCGAGCCGGGCAAGCAGGAGGAGGTCTACAGGAGGCTCAAGGCAATCGGAGTATCGCCTCTGAGGAAGGTCATTGAAAGGTACTGGGTCGTTGAAGCACCAGCAGAGATGGTGCCCAGGATACAGGCTCTACCAGGAGTAGTCAGGGTAGTAGAGGAGAGAACGTACACGATAACAGCGATCCCCGTGAACGTGAAGCTAGCCGAGTTCGTGAGAATGGGTGGACCACTGAACCCGCTCGCGATGATCTGGGCTGCAGGGTTCAGGAAGAACAGGTGGGCTACGTCTGAGTCAAGGAAAGTGCTGGAGGCTGACGTAGCTGATGGAATGGGTGTAACTGGTAGAGGAGTGAAGGTAGCCGTACTCGACTCGGGCTTCGACACTACTGCTCAGAAACCGTTCGCGGACTACCTGGATTCAACCCTTGAGGGAGATCCGGTACCACTTGACCAGAACGGTCATGGAACACACGTTCTAACAACAATAGCCGGTGACAGAGTGCCAACTCCGTTTGGTGCACTGGAGGGTGTTGCAAAGGGAGTCCAGGTAGCAGCAATCAAGTGCCTTGGTTACGGTCTTGGAACAGCTAGAACAGCCGACGTAATGGAGGCTATTGCAACAGCCTACAACTGGGGTGCTAAGGTAGTCAACATGAGCCTTGGAAGCAATGTTAAACCAGGTGAAACCCACGACCCAGAGACGTGCCCACTCTGCAACCTGATAACAGCTCTGAGCAAGATGGGAGTACTGTTCGTGGTTGCAGCTGGTAACTCTGGCAAGGAGCACGCGAGTTGCCCAGGTGCATCACCGGGGGCGATAACCGTTGCAGCACTGAAGAAGGACCTGTCCGTGGCGGAGTTCTCATCGAGAGAGCACCATGTCTACCTGAGGTACGAGAAACCCGACGTTGCAGCACCTGGAGTTGACATCGGCTCAAGCACAACTGGGTTGATAGACGCAATGGAGTGGATCGATGGACCAAGAGTAGCCTTCACAAGCGGTACATGTCAAAGAGGAGATGCCTTGGTTTTGACCAATCCAGGAGTGCCTGTTAGAATTGACTCCATTAAACCCGGCATGTTAGTCTACACCCTCGATGAAAAGACAGGAAAACTCACGGTAGGCAGAGTTAAGGCAGTTATTCCCCAAGGAGTAAGAAAGGTTTACAAACTTGTCACGAGAAACAGGGTGAACTACGCTACAGAAAACCATCCCTACCTCGTACTAGAGGTAGGTGAGTTCGGAAGAAAATGGGATATATACAAGCGTATCCAAGAGCTACGCGGAAAAACCGGGGACTGGTTCAGCGGTAGAGGGTATAGGTTGAGGAGAAGTGGGCAGTACGGTTGGAGGAGGATATCTAGAGAGCTCGGTCTACCAGAGAGCGTCGTCAAAATGTATTTGAATCATAAACCACGCCTAGGAGTAAGGCTGGTGTGGAAGCCGCTCAAAGAATTGAAGAAGGGAGACTATATTGTAGTGTTGAGAAAGCTACCCAGCGAAAACGGCAAATCCTGTGACCTGGATTTCGTAAGGCTTTTTGGCTTTTTAATAGGAGATGGCTGGCTGTGCAAGCACAATTACCGCGTTGAGTTCGCGAAGTCTGATGACGAGTGGATTAACCAGGAGTATAAAGCTCTCTTCGAAAAGGTCTTCGGAGTGAAAATGAAAGAGACGAAAAGAAGCTACTACGTTTACTCAAAGCGGATTTGGAAAGAGCTTGAGGAGAAGGGGCTGAATCGCAGGGCAACGGAAAAGATCGTGCCCGATTGGGTTTTCGAGCTGAATAGAGAAGGAAAGCTCGCTTTTATAGCCGGGTATGTAGATGCAGACGGAACATTAACACGGCGTGGAACAGGTTACGTCATTGAGGTTGAAAGTGCGAGCAGGAAGCTGATTGAAGGAATTAAAGCTCTCTGCTATGAGGTGGGGTTGAACGCAGGAAATATAGGGCTAAGGAAGAGGAAAATAAAAGCACCGAACCAAAAAACTACTAAAGAAGGAACAACTTACACTCTCACTATTTCAAGTTTACAGGAATTTAAGGGATTCTTAAAGCATCCAGCTTATCAGCATATACTCAACAGGAAAGTTAGAGAAGTGAGAGGCGTTCCTGTTAGACTAGAGAAAAGATTGAAAGAATTGATAGATACGGAGCACTTCGGCCTAGCAAGGGTCGAAAAGATTGAACCTGCAGGAGAAGCAGAAGTTTACGATATTGAAGTGGAGGGCTCCCATAACTTCATTGCTGACGGTATAGTTGTGCATAACAGCATGGCGACCCCTCATGTTTCAGGAGTTATGGCTCTTTGGACTGAATACGCAAAAAGAAAAGGCGTAAACCTAACAAAAGACATGGTAATGGACATAATCAAAACCTATAGCAAAGGATGGAGAAGCGATATAGGCTACGGTGTCCCTAAGTTCTCTTGGATAGTTGACTACCTGAGGTGATCATATGCTGTTCAGCATTGCTGTAAGTCTTCAGAGCGTTAGCCTGAAGAGAGCTGAGTTCGACCTAAAGAGAGGGTTGATGATGCCATCTCTATTCCCGTGGGCTCCGATAGAAATAGACAGCTCCAAAGCTATGAGCAGAGTCGCTGAGGTTGCACCGCTAGCACACGACGTTGTCGAATGGATGCACGTGGCCACCAGCGATCTAATAGTGTTCAACGGTATGGAGGAGGAATATAATAGGCTCGGCAGCGAGCTCATATCTGCATCAGGCGACGGCAACATACCAGGCGTTAGGTGCGGCGATATCAGGGCCGAGAGCGTGTCCGGATACACCGTTAGGTCAAGGGGCTACGGAACGGTTGTAACCCCCGAGGGCACATTCAACGTACCTGTCAGGGGCAAGGCGACGTTCGCCAAGGGGAGCGTGCTTGCGTGGGCCGCGCTACCTGATCCTGGGACTGGATGCCAGTGGGTTATAACGCTGCTCCAGTGGAGGGATCTAGCCAAAGCACCTGTTAGGGATAGGGTTAGGTTCGGCAGCTCCCACGGTCTTGTAGCACCAAACTTCTTCCTAATACCTCAGACAGTAGCACCGGTTAGAACTCTTAGGATCGGGCTCACAAGCGATAAGCCTCAGAAGGTCTTGATCAGGGGTAGGGGGACTAAGGGCTCGTACGAGAGGGTTCTGTTCGAGGACTCATTCGAGATTGATGCAGGCGAGAGCGAGGTGATCTACAACGTATTCTCACTACCATCGGTATCCGCATTCACGCTGGAGCTACAGCCATCCGACAACACCCAGACTGTGCTTGACTACATAGAGATATTGCCGCCCATCTAGGAGATGCCGTTTGTCCTGATGTGGAGCGTATCTTAGATGCATGTAGTAACAATATGTTCAACTGTTTAACAGCTGAAAAATTTTTCAGTAAACACATACGTGTAATTTTAGATAAGATTTATTTTCCAGATTAGGTGTATCTGTGCTGGGAGCTGTACCATGTTCACCAAACCGAACATCGATGCGATGCGCAATATGTTGGAGAGGGAGCCTGGAAAGGTGCTTGCTGCCCTTGGGATACCCCCGTACTCTGGGATGTACCCGGAGGAGGAGAAGAGGAGGGTGCTAGAGGCCCTGGGGATCATCAGTTGCGCCAGCTGCCTGTTCACAGCGTTCGTCCTCGACGTCCTGCTACCACCTCCATTCAGACCACCGCTAATGCTGATCGCCTGCTTCGCATCGGGAACGTGCCCTTAGGTGGTGAGCGTGGCTAGACTCGAGCTAGAGAAGCTGGTGAAAGCACCCTTCACAACGGAGCACGAGAGCCTGCTTGAGGCTACCCTAGCAGACCTAGCAGACATGGTGCCAGTCGTTGGAGAAGTAGCCGGTGTTGTGAGAGTTCTCGAAGCACTTGAGAAGAAGGATGACACGAGGTTAGCACTAGAGCTCGGAGACCTCCTTGCTGGCTTCCCACCGGTGATCGGGGGCATCCTGAACGCTCTAACACCAACGAACACACTACTATACCTGCTCAGGAAGAAGTAAACCTTATATACCCCGCAACCAAATGCATACAATGGGTGGTGGAATGTCCGTTAGGTTCGAGAAGCTGAAGCCGGGAACAAAGATAAGCGAGCTGACCGAGGCGTACAAGAGGAAGGTTGAATCAAGCATACTACCACCCGATCCAGCGAGACTAGTAGAGCTCGTTCTGAGAACACTACCGATGATCGAGCACATGCTACCTGTACCACCAATACTTGAGACAATACACGACGAGGTAGCAAGCAAGCTCGTCGAAAGCCTGCCCAGGCTACCGCTCACCAGTGAACCACCCGTAATCAAGTGGAAGGAGTGGGTCAAAGAGGAACTGTAGGAGGATGAATCATGGCTCCGCAGATTGAACTACCCAAGCTATCCCAGTTCACCAGAGTACTGGCAACACCTGAGGAGATGTTTGAACACACCGTAAGGTCCCTCCTAAACATAGAGATACCGCCCGGGCCCCAGTCCACTCTACTAAGGCTTCAGACATACATAGAGACTGGAGGCATTCCAGCACCCGAGTCAATCGCAAAGGCCCTAGGCATAGGCGATGTACTAGCCAGAATACCGAGGCCTCCGGAGATAGCCGAAGCAGCCAAAGAAACAGCAAAACCTGCAGAAGTGGAGAAGCGAGCGGAGAGGCCATTCACGTTCTAGCGCCCATGCACGGCACGGATGTCCTCACCAGACCATAAACATTTTTTTTCTCCAAAACATCTACCGTGGTTTTCCAGATAGCTCGAACCATGCGACGGGGAGGAGGTCAACATCCGTGCTTAGGTTTAGGATGTGCAGGGAGTGCGATGAGCTCTGCAGAAGGAGGATTCTTTACGAATCGATCATAGGAACATCGACAAACCGTGCTACCCACAGCGACTGTGTAAGGATGTGCCTATCCTTGTGCTCAAAAGAGCATGGCTAGAAGGCCGGTGGCCTCCTTAGTACACCCGCTCTTACCATCAGCTCCCTCAGCGCCTCGGCGTAGCTCCTGTAGTCCGCTGCATACCTCCTGAACGCTCTGTACAGCTCATCGTCGCACAGTATGTACAGCATCCTCCTACCGGATTGCCTTACCTTCATATCGATCTAACCCGGAGCTCCCGGAGTTCCTGAAATAGGTTTATAAGATTGGAAACCTAATAAGTCTAACGGTGATTTCGAATGTCCGAGAGACCAGTACCAATAGAGGAGATCCAGGCAGGTATACCAGTTGCAGCCCTAGAGAGGAGGACTGTAAGCTATGTTGATATAACCGATTCTGAGAGGAAGTGGATTGAGTACGTGTTCGACTCCGGCGTTAGGCACCTGAAGAAGGTTGCGCCATCGATTGCAGCAGATATCGAGAGGCAGAAGGAGCTGGCTGTTAAGATGGCCGGGGTCGCCAAGGCAACGTTCCCGGTCAGGAAGAACTACAGCTTCCCAAGCGTACCCGGAAGCATAGGCGTTTCGTGGCTGTTTCCACAGGCGATTAAGTGGGTAGCAACACCGAGCGGCTCAAACCCGTGCTACACAAGCTACAGGAACAATAGCTGGGACATAGACGTAACGGCAGGTACACCTGCGTACATATTCGGAGATGGGACCAACTTCTACAGGGCCAACCCGAACACGGAGCATCACACATTCATACTGGTGTTCGAGAACGGGGTAATAGAGGTCGGATCTACACCAACGATAGAGCAGTTCCACCTCATAAGCGAGGGTAAGAGGGACTACGGAATATACACAGTTGAGCCGCTAGTTGATGTACCTGTTGAGAAGAACGTATCAATATACCAGTACCCAACACCACTGGGAGCGGTGTTCATAACACATGACAGAGGGATTATGTGGGGCTTCATGCCAAGGACAAGTGGTACTAAGACAATTAAGCTACTTGGACTAGTCTTCTACGAACACGACTTCATGAGCAGCCTTAAGTGGACGACTTAGGGTGACTGAGTAGTGGTGGTAATAGGGCTAACAGCTGATGGTAGGAAGATAGTTGCGGTATCTGCTGCCGGACCAGCATCCTACGCAACCGGAGGGTTTGCGGTAAGAGTACCAGAGCTTGAGCACGTACATGCAGTGCTATCAGCATCGATAACAGGGGGCTACAAGATCGGGGGACTGTCGGTCAGTGGGAACGCGGTTACCGTTGTTGTCCACTACTACAACTACCCGGCTACAGCGGCCGGACCATCAACCGAGGTACCGGCTGGAACAGACCTAAGTGGCCAGACGGTAACCCTCGTAGTGGTAGGAATCTAAACCTAGACCAAAAGTTTTTTTCCACTACAATCCCGAAAGCCTCGCCCTTTAGGGCGGGGAGGAGGTCAGATCCAGCGTTGGTTGCGCAAGCTTTAATACCCGGAGAAACCGTGTAGATAACCGGTGTGTGCGTCTTGAATAGGGGTGTTATCCAGGATCAGTACGGCCTCGTACACGAGAACCAGTTTATAGCCGTCTTCATGCCTGCTAGGATCTCCGCGCTCGTGTTCAGGGTTAGGAGCAGGATCAACAGGGGCTTCGAGGTGTTCAACTACGGTCCTCTACCTATATCAGGTGGTGAGGTGCTGCCGACATATGATGGTGGAAGTGCTACAGTACCAGCCGATGGTGTTATGCCTGCTAGGACCTACACGCCGACCGGTAGGAGCTTCCCCCTGAGGGGAGCATTCGACGAATCCGATATGTGGTACGTCCCAGAGGATAACAGGGATAGGCTATTCCACGTTATCCAGGTCGTTACACCAGAGTTCCTGAGGACCGATGTTCAGATACCCAGGGGCGTTACACAGGGTAGGTTCCAGGGAGATAGGGTAGTAACGGGTGTCGATAGGGACTTCGGATTCTCGAGGGGTAGGTTGGAGGTGGTTCACCTACCGAGGCTTAGGTACGGGTACAGGTGGGGCAACGACACGAACCTGGCTGTGAAGACCTTCGTTAAGTTCATCTACGGAGAGTACGTAGTTGAGATACCTAGGGACCCAGTGCTGATATTCAACATCCTAACGAAAGCAGTGCCGAGCTACTGGATCACCTTGCCAGTAAGTGTTTGGGATCCAGCGATTGAGTCAGCCCTTAACCTAGCATACGGATTCACAGGATTCCCAGTATACGGGATTCATGAGAGGGATAAAGCATTAAGAGAGTATAGTGAGATGCTCAAACTGGTGAGAGCTTGAGGTGGTGTAGATGGGAGAGCTGTTAATATTAAGAGGAGAGACAACAGGTACCGGTACAAGCGGAGTTGTAAGCCTCGACTCAGACATTCTGTACACAACAGCTAACTACGTCATGATACCTAAGGGACTGAAGTGCAGGGTGTGGTTCAAGAAGGTAAGCGGCGAGGGTGAGACGCTGTTCACGCTCCAGTACACGGACGACGCTACAGCACCATCACCAGCTTGGAGGGATATAGAGCAGGAGAAGCTAGCATCTAAGGGTGAGGTATCCATTGAGAAGCGCAGGCCGCTGGTGCTAAGAGGGTTCACGGGCAGGGAGGCGTTCAGGGTAACGTATACTCAGCCGGTTGCATCTAAAGCATATGTAGAGCTTGGAGTTGAGATTGGGGATGAGGATTGAGCGAAGCAGAGAGAATAGCCGAGGCTCTGAAGAAGGGCAAGATGGTGATAGTGAAGGGGCGCTGCGAGAGCAAGATAAAAGTAGAGTACCCGAAGGATAAGGTAGAGGTAATAGTGAGGGACTAAATTGCCAAGCACGGGAGCGGTAAGAGTACCCGGAATACTGGAGCTACTCTGGCTAGCCGGGGAAATCGAGTTCCTGCACGACACTGGAACCTACTACCTTCCACCGGGCCTCGACGTAACCATTAGGTGGGCACCCGAGGAGGACGGCAAGGTCTTCGTGATATTCGCTTTAACCTTCGGTGAACCGAGGAACCTGGAAACAGGCGAAGTGATCTACACGGACCAAGTTGGCTTCTGGCACAGGGGCCTAGGAATGAAGCTGCACTGGGACCCACTGACCCCAAGCATTTTGGGTATCGTTTATCCCCATGTGACCCCTGCAACTAAGGAGAACCCCTTCGAGATACGCTTCGTGAACAGGACGAACATGATGGTCTACATGGATATCTCAGTATGGTACATGGAGTTCACAAGGGAAAAATTCGAGGCGATGCAGGAATTCATAAAAGGCTTCACAAACTTCTTTAGGCTAATCGGAAGATATAGGACACTGGAGGAAGCTGAAAAAGCCCTAAAGCAAATTCTCAGGTGAGCAACATGGTTGTGACTAAGCCGATAGACGAGCTTAGGAAAGCTATAAGAGAGGAGCTCAGACGCGAGCTCACCTCTGGAGACATAGCTGTAACAGAGCTTACGAACGCTATTCTTAAAGCGATGAGGGACAGGCTCCCATCAACGTTAACTGCAGCTGGCAACCTTAAGGTTTCAGTTGAAGAGTCATCCATCAAGCAGCCGGTGGATATCCAAGACCACTGGGTTGAAAGCGTAGTTCTACTGCCAAGCGGGGCTCGGACAGCTTCTGGAAGCACGGCGGACATAGATGTTGGAAGGTTCCTCTACGGCGAGATATGCATAGACATAACCGCTGTTTCAGGCACGAACCCAACATTAGACGTATACATCGAGGGCAAAAACCAGTACACTGGAAAATACAAGGTTCTCTTCAGCCACACAGGCTTAAACTCAGTCCAAACAATATGGGACACAATAACGCTGCTAGCCTTCAGATACCTGAGAGTCAGATGGATAATCTCGGGGACTTCGCCCTCATTCACCTTTAGTGTATCAGGTGAATTTAAGTCATGATGGAGGCGAAGAGCTAGATGGCTAAGCCGGCTACAAGAGTCTTAAGGACGGGAGGGTTATACTTCGATGGCGTGGATGATTATGTGAATATACCTCATTCCACCAGTCTATATCTTGATACAATTACTGTTTCCTTCTGGTTCCAAACTATCCAGGTTTGGAGTGCACCCTATTGGCCTGCGAGCGCTACCCTCATAAGTAAAGGTACTCCTGGAGCTAAATCAAGTGATTGGGTGATTGTGGGCGGGGCTAAAAGTTCTGGGGTTAATGAGGGAAGGGTAATAGTGGGGGTAGGTGCTACAGGTGGAGCTAGTGATACGGTACTTTATTCACAAACAGGTTTGAACGATGGAAAATTTCATCACGTTGCTTTCACCCGAACTCCTGGAGAATTAGTTAAATTGTTTATTGATGGAGTCTTGGTTGATAGAGTGACTGACCCCGGGGGAACAATAACAAATACAAGACCAATTCAGATTGGTGGCGACCCATATTTAGGGGGGAAATACTTCAATGGCATCATCGACGAGGTCCGCATTTACAACCGTGCTTTGAGTGCAGATGAAATATACGAGATTTACAGTAAAGGCACAGTTATTAAAGACGGTTTGGTTTTATGTTTACCATTCCATGAGGGTGAAGGCAATATAGCTCATGACGTCAGCGGTTACGGTAATCATGGCACAATATACGGTGCTTCATGGGTTGTTAAGAAAGCTTTAAGAGTTCTGCCCAAGGCGAGGTGATATTATGCCTAGGATAGTTGAGAGGAAGCCCCATCCGAACTCGAGCGAGCATGAAGTAGTCGTCTTTATGACGAAGGTTAGGCATGAGATGCAGATACCGAAGGACGCAGGCATAGGTGAGGTCATGAAGCTCATAACAAGATACCTCAGAGGCTACGATGAGGAGACAGCTGAAGGCAAAGTTCATGTGAAAGGCTACGAAGACATATATCCAGAAACTAGGGAGGAGGAAACCGCATGAGCGTTTATCCCCATGTGACCCCTGCAACCAAGGAGAACCCCTTCGAGATACGCTTCATCAACAGGACGAACATGATGGTCTACATGGATGTCTCGGTATGGTACATGGAGATGACGAAGAGCAGGTACAGGGAAATCGTTGAGTTTGTGAGGAGCCTTACAGACTTCTTCAGGAAGACGAGGCAATAGTTTTTAGCCCGATTAAGTATGTTGTACTGGGGTTTGAGTTGCCGGTCGAGGATTTGGACCTGGCAGAGAGGGCTAGGCGTATTATTAGGACCCAGTCCGGCTACGTAGTTGAGGAACCGACCTACGAGCGGTTCAGGCTCGACCCGCTTCTAGCAATCCTTCTACTACCATTCCTACCGTTCATACTGATAGCCCAGGCTATCTACAGCATCCAGCCGAGGAGGAGGATACTGATAACGGAGATAGAGAGGACGCAAACAGGCTACAGAATACTTGAGTACGAGGTGTGATGTATGGATGGCTACGAGGAAGTGCTGCTAGAGCTACTGAAGAGGAGGTTCGGGCTCAGGCCGTGGATGCCGATAGTCGTTGCCGAGATAATCGGCGATAGGGTTGGCAAGGCTCTAGCGGCGCTGAAGCCGCCCGTGCCGGCCCCTGCAATGCCCCAGCCGGCGACCAGGGTCCTGGATCTCAAGGATATGCTCGTCAGCAGGGACCTAACAATACTTGACGTAGCGTACGGAGGGAGGCTCCACGAGCTTGTGCTGTGCTCGAACAGCGGGAACTACTCGATCAGGTTCGTTACCGATGGGGTGGCTAGGATCGATAGGTCGTTCCAGGACCTTCAGTCGATAAGCCCGTACCTGGACACCATATCAGCGTTTGAGGATAACGGTAAGTTCGTGCTGCACATTAAGGACTACTCGTGGGTCAGCTCAGCGTATGCAGCTGTATTTGTTGGAGAGCCGGTAACTTTCCACCAAATATTCGCCAAGTACGACGTGTTCACCAAGTAGTGCTATAGGTTTATAACTCCAGAACCAGCATTGTACCCTGTGTGGTGTTGTGCGTGTCGGGCGTTGAGATTCTAAACCATCTGAAGAAGAGCCTGGGTATAATAATTAAGAGGCTCGAGGAGAGCGGCGTTGTAGCGATGCCGACAGCTAGGGACCACCTATTCGTTCCTGAGGTCGATGTAGATGACAGGGGCACATCCATTAGCGTTGGAGGATTCGTGCACTACATCAAGGTACACCCAGGTTACAGTCCGGTTAAGTTCAACCTAGATAGACCGGTTACGGATACCGAGTACTCGGTCGTCCACCCGGGTGTCGTCAAGGTCGTATCGAGGATTGCTGACAGGCTGTACCTTAGGGCACCAGCTGGCCAGATGTCTAGGGTAACGGTAGAGGTGTTAAGGATTGGATGAGGTGATAGTGCTGCTAAGGATGAGCGGTGGGGACTACGTGCTTATCTACCAGGTTGCCAGGAGCGAGAGGAGGACGGTGAACGAGTGGATAATGTCTGCAATACTTGAGAAGCTCGAGAAGCTACAGGAGGAGTGGAAAAATAAAGCACAGAAGCAGTAGAGGTGGTTGAATGGCAATAATAGAGTTCCTAGACCCAGCGTACGTCAAGCTCAGGCTTGACAACCTGGACATAGCCCTTAGCAGTCTTAGGGATGCGATAAGGGGAGCTGATAGCAGAACACTAACGGACATATACAACATTGGGACGGCCATAAGGGACAGGCTACCAGCTTCCCTTACAACAGCAGGCAACCTTAAGATAGCGATACTCGAGGACGTAGTAGGTATTGCCAAGGACACAACACTCTCATCCATACTGAGCAAACTGGACGTGAACCTATCGAGCAGGCTGTCTGAAAGCACGTTTACAGCAAGGGTTCCAACGCTGAGCACCCAGACACTGGACATAGGTGGCTCCTCGTACGCGGCCCTGAACGTCGTACCATCTGTTGGTGGAGACATAAGCAGGATGCCATACACGATAGACAACATAAATGTGACGACGACCGAGTCAAGCACCTCGATATCTGCACCGGGCGCGAAGATAGTTCAGATAACCAACAAGGGCGATGTTGACTGCCTCATAGGAATAAACGGCTCGGTGCCGACAACGAATCCGCTGAAGGTTAGGGCCAGGTGCTCGCTGATCTTCGTCCACAAGGGTGCGACCTCAATATACTACAAGACCGCGTTGGGTAATACGACCATATCGATAACCTACTTCAACTAGGTGATCCGATGAGCTACGAGTACATACACCCATACGTCGAGCTACTCAGACAGAAGCCACTTAGAGCGGACAATGTAATGAAGCTGGTCGAGGAAGCCGGGCTGAAGCCAATAGCCGTTAGGGTGGACAACGCAACAGGACAGCTGTTCATCTACTTCGATAAGCCGCTGAGCAGAGAGGAGAAGGAGAAGCTGGACAAGCTGGTTGAAAAGCTATTCAGGGAGTGGAAGTAGTGCCAGTACTCGAGCTCGTAGACCCCGAGTACCTCAGGAGGATCATTGAGTCAACTAGAGACAGCGTAGCGCTTGACAAGCCAACCGAGTACACTATCCAAAGGGGTAGGAAGGTGATGGTGCCGGAGCTGGTCGCTGTCGCCCTGCCCGGTGCCATGTGGGCTGAGGGGGATGTTGACGTAGTCGGAGAGCTACTGGTGGTGTAGATGGGTAGGATAGGGATAGTGGGTGACGCGTCGGGTAGGAGATACAGCATAAAGGAGGTCACGAGCGGGGAGGTCAGGGTAGAGGACGAGACGTCCGGCGTAGTTCTGGCCAGGATTAGCTCTACCACGATTGTTGACGCCGGCGGCGTAGCTCTGAACACCCACGCGTCTAGGCACGCCTACGGAGGTGCTGACGCCCTATCCGACAACTCACTGAGGTTCAGGCAGGTAAAGGTCGAGTTCGCCGGCGACACGACGGTATCTGTGGCGGCCGGTAGCACGTACACGGTGCCGGAGGGCATATGGTATGTGAAGCTCGGGGCGAACACGAGTGCCGAGCTCTACATAGCCGGGGCATGGAACACTCTGATACCGGCTGGGGGAATAGGGCTGATAATGAGCGACGGGTCAAACGTCAGGCTGTACAACGCGGGTACGGCGAGCGAGTCGAGCACTCTGAAGGAGGTGAGGTGATGGCTGAGAGGAGGGTTGTTCTGGTGAGGGTGGACGACGTGGACGAGGAGAGGGGTGTGGTCTACCTAGCATTGTACGAGGGCGGGGAGAGGATTGCGGTGGTACCGGTCGGGCTGGACGAGTTGAGGAGGGAGAAGAACAGGAGGGAGTTGGTCGAGAGGGTAGTCAGGGAGTTCCTCAGGGGTTTCAGGAGGTCGGAGAACGTTAGGGCCAAGGATTTGAGCGCATACGCGGAGCTAGAGGGGGAGGTGGTGGTCGAGTAGTGGCGCTAGCGTACCCGTCGTTCAGGACGGTTGAGCCGCTCAGCCCGTACCTGCCGGAGAACCTCAGGCAGGGACTGGTGCTCTACCTGTGGATGAACGAGGGGTCGGGCAACAAGGTGTACGACCTGTCGGGCAACGGCAATCACGCAACGATATACGGTGCAACGTGGACTAGGCTGGCGAGCGGGAAGAACGCCCTGCACTTCGACGGGGTGAACCAGTACGCATCCGTTCCGAGCTTCACGTTCCCGCAGGTCTTCACCGTAGTGCTGTCTGTGAAGGCATACCCGAAGCATAGTGTGCACAACTCACACGAAGTAGCGTTCGGGCATCCATATTTATGGGATGGTACAGCATCTCTAACGCTCGAAGACGTACTGTTCGGCGTCTTCAGAGTGTTTGATGCTGCTGGAACAGAGTATCCTATTGGCTACGACCACTTGTACGACGAAGGCGTGTTCACCCACGTGGTGGCTCAGTACGATGGAGCGAGGATGAGGCTGTACAAGAACGGAGAACTTGTCGGTGAGCGGTCTGCACCGTCCACTCTGAGGTACCCCGCGAACGAGCTCCGGCTCTTCATGCATGGGGGCGGAGACCAGCACAACAACATGGTTGCTTCATCGTTCCTCATCTACAGCAGAGCTCTGTCCGATGCCGAGATAAGGACGTTGTACGAATTGCACAGGGGCTTGTTCGTGGGGTGATGGCGTGCTCGGTCAGAGGGTTCTCAGGCTGTCTGCACCGGTTCAGGTTGTCGGTCAGACCAGCTCTACGCCCGGCGAGCCGACGCTGGTGAGCATTGACGGTGTGGTGTATGATTTGGTGGTAGTGAACAGGAGCGTTGACTACTCCCTCTACGTCAGCTTCGACGGGGGCAACAGGTACGCGGAGGTGGCGCCCGACTCGGCTCTGGTCGTTGTGCTCGCAGCGGGCAACGTGGCGGTGGCGGTTAAGAGCGACGGCGCGAGCCAGCCGTTCAAGTTGGTGTACAGGCTGATGCTCTGAGGTGGTCGACGTGAGTGTGTTCGAGCTGTTCCTCGGCTCTGAGACGCTCAGGAGGATAAGAGCTAAGGTCGAGGGAGCCATATCACCCTACAATGCATCGCCTCCGTCGCAGGGAATCCTCGTGCTGGGCTTCGACGGAAGCCTTACTAGAATGCTGAGAACCGACTCGGACGGTAGGCTACAGGTGGCCAATCTCGATGTGTCTCTATCGTACCTGTGGAAGCTCCTGAGGTGGGGTAGGGATGTAAGCCCGTTCTGGGTCCACGGAGGTGAAGTAACAGCTCCAGCGGCTGGGACATCACTGGTGTCCAGGACCGTCTCAACCGGTAAGAGCGGCTACATCTACGGCTTCTTCATCTCGACTGGGGAGGCGAACGACTTCAGGATAAACTGGACCAGCGGTGGAACCGATATATCGGTTAGGATACTGTTCCCGGGGCCTGGAACGCTACACTACATAGACTTCACACCGATAAACGAGGGGATGCCTGCCGACGGCGGATCAACAGTAAGCATAACGAACGTGAATGCAGGTTCGGCAGGGGTAGTCTACCAGGCGAGGTTGCTGTATGCTGAGCTGTAGGTATAAACACATATAATGCTGTGTACCACATACTTGTATTGGTGGGAAAATGGGTGGATTCGTAACTATATCTATTATACCAAAGCTATCGAACATTATTGTAGATGTTGATAAGGACTGGAAAGGACACGTTATAAAGAATCTAGGCGATCCTATTGATGCAAAAGACTCGGCTAGGTTGTGCGATGTATACATAGTTGGCGATTATGCACTTATATGGAGCTTGATTATGGGGTGAGCCGATGGCTAGGGGAGACGCATTTTCGGATTCATTCATATCTATACCACCAGGCGTGACCGTACTGATACAGCCGGCAGAAGGTGTTGAGGTTGCGATACTGTCTATATTCACATACAGTCCAGAAAATGCAGAAATTCTTAGCATCGATAAAGATGGAAATAAAGTGTATTGCCATATTGCTCTAAGGGGAGGTGAAACATCTGCAAACTGGGTACGTCATGCACCCTATCTTACCGCTAGTAGAGTGGTGTTCCTAATCAACAACAGCGAATTTATAGGCATACGCAACATTTCGACGACACTAGACGTTACAGCATCGTACTATGGGGTGCAAACGAAGTGATAACGTTGGATGACTTGAAGAGAAGGATGCAGAGATTCGACGACATGGCTGAGGAAGCATATATGAGAGCTAGGGAAGTCGATCCAACGATAGATGATGTGATTCCGATAGTTATCGATCCTAGGGGAGTGGTATACCTCAAAGGATCGCTCAAGACTGTGGTTAAAAGCGTTGATGTGATCAACGCAATTAGGCTTAGGAGCTTGAAGCACATACCAATGCCTGGAATGACGTGCATAAAGTGTGAGCTTAAGTACGACGACTATGGATACATAGTTGGTTGCCTACACTACATGATGAACGACGAGGATACTGTCGTCGATGGAAAAGTTGTTGAGGGGCTTAAGACAAAGATCGCAAAGGGTAAGGTACGTATAAAGAGCGACTACGAGGTTGAGATTCTGTAGCACAACAATACGGTGTGTGTATGCAGATCGTATGCAGGCGTAAGAGGGTTGCTAGGCTTGCGTCTGGTGAGGTCAGCCTAGGTGATTTCTACCTAACCGATTGGGTTATCCCTAACTCCTACGCGTGCGACTCAGTTGCATCTACTGCATGGGAACGTCTTTCAAATCTGTACAGGTCTGATCCAACCTCCTTCACATCAATCATGAATTCGGTAGGCCTCTACAACATGTACGTCAAGGAGATGTGGAACGTTGTGAACACCCAGGTTGGGTACAGGCCTGACGACCCGGTGTTCCAGACACCCGACTTCTGGCTACTACCGAACGAGACCTGGACACTAAAGTTTGGCGACTGCGAGGACACGACCTTCCTACTCCTATCATCCATATCTAGGGTTAGGAGGTCTTGGAACGATCCTGTTGCCAGGGACTCGGTTGAGTACGGCGTCATAGGCTTCTACAGGGATGTGGCCGGTAACTACTACGGACACGCGTACATTATAAGGAGGTCCAGTAGGGTTGCCGGGGGTAGGTGGCTATGGGTAGAGACGACGCTCGATTCTGAGGTGCCGCAGAGCCTGTGGTACCTGTGGAACCCAAACACTTTAATACCTGTCTACTGGTTCGATGATGCGAACGTGTACAGGGTCGATAGGGACTACCGGATGCTCGGGCTCACGGAGGACTACGTGAGGCTCCACGAGCCGTGGATAAGGGCGATGATAGACTACGTTGAATCCGGTAGGTGGCTGAGCGTCAAGTGGATGCACAAGAAGAGGAGGCCCGTATCCACGGTAGGATACGCAACTGTTTTAGTGTGCTAGGTTTTTGTAGGTCTCTCTAGGATGTTTAGAGCTCTTGATGCGATTAGGTATGCACTAGCAGTATGTTTATTGAGTCTATGCTTCTTCATGGTTTCTGCGTGTTCTCGTGAACTAGTTGTTCCCTTGGGGTCTACATATACTATTTTCAAACCGTAGAGTGGTGCTTTCCACAATATTCTCTCAATGATCGAGCTTCTGAACACGGCTACTTTGTAGTTGTAGTTTCTACCTCCTCTTTCACCGTTTCTAACCCAGTAGTACCTCAAGTAGCCGATTACACCTGGGTTTTCGAGAGCAACAGCTGAGGCACCGTGGTGGTAAGCATGCTTGAGAACCTCGTGTATCTTCTCTCCAATAATGCTCCAGGCTCTTTTCCTCGGGAAACCTCTGGCTAAGATCTGGGGAAACCTGACTGTGTGCATCCACACAACTTCACCATCTTTGTTCACCACCACCAGGTTCAATCTATCGGTGTTCACATCT
>JAWAXJ010000006.1:0-18011 GCA_038896955.1 Desulfurococcaceae archaeon | reverse complement strand
CTCATCGCAAATATGGAAGAACACTTCATCGAGAAATACACATGGTGATACTCCTTCATCTAGAATCCATATAGTGGTTTTTTCAATACCCCATACGTGTACTTGGAATCCACGTCCTTGACATATAGAGACTCTGCTTGGCTTATGAACGAGCATCAGTAGAGTTCTCTTGCGTGCATTGAAGTATACAATGTTGTTTTCGTAGTCGTATTTAGCAACTTCAATGTTACTACATGTAACGGATTCATCAATGTGGCAAAGAGCGTTACTCAAATCCATAGCCGTGTTCCTCTCAAACCCGTGTTCTCTCATTACTACTATCATTAAAAGTAGTGCTCTATCCAGGGTAAATATATTAGGTTTAAAACTTACCACATTGATGTTGGACCTTGGTATCGACTCGCCCATGATGACTTTGCCGAAGCCTGAAGTGTGATGTTTCTCCCGAAGTCTGAGGAGTCTTCTATGCCGAAACTGGGATTGATTGTACTAGATCTTGATGAAACAACGCTGGAGAACATTTTTGATTTTTACGAAGCGTACTGCACTGCTCTTAGAATTCACGATGAGGATTGCCCTGGTTTTGACGAGTTCATGGTTATGTTCAACGAAAATAAACTACATGAGAAAATCCCCTCGCATGTTAACCATGTGGATTTCTGGAGAACCTTTAGGAAGCTGTACGCATCCAAGCACTCATGGCTTAAGAAGGGACTTAGAGAGTTCCTGTACTATGTGAAGAATCTGGGTGTGAGAATCGTTATCATAAGTGGAAGAGAAAGCCCTTCGTATGGAATATGGTTTGACCTTAGGAAACATGGTATTGATGAATACGTGGATGAGCTGTACACAATGTGGGATCTAGAAATCCTACGTGGATATGAAGAATTCCTCTTCGACAAATCCTACCTGGTAAATCACGCAAGGAGAAGACTTGGTGTGCAGGGAGAAACAGTTTGTATTGGTGATTACGTTACAGACTACTACAGCTGTGTAAAAGCCGGAGGAATTTTTATTGGAATAAACAGCGAAGAGAGTAGAAATGCTGCTTTGAAAAAAGCAGGAGTGAAGTACGTAGCTAGGGATTTCACGGATGTACTGGTGATCCTAAGTGAACTTGGATTGCTTAGCTAAATCACAGCGTTTTCAGCACGTATCTTCCATCACTACCTATGTATATTTCACCTCTCTCAAACAAAACGTTGATAGCTTTACGTATTTTGTCTTCACTAGCTATACCTGACAATACCTGGTGTATTTCTTTGAGATTCATTGGCTTATAGCTTAGCAGTTCCTTGACTATGTCTATAAGCTCATCATCGTTGGGCGCTGTTAGTAGAACAACGTCGTTATCCTCATGTAATGTTCTCAATCTTACTCTCTTGCTTAGCAATTCCAGTTCCTCTGGTGTTAAGTTAGAGTTTTTCACCCGAATTCCACCACTAATCAGCAGTTTCAATATGCTATAAGGGTAAGTCTACCATATAAGCATTCCAGTCGAGGAGGGTGTATGCTGGAAGTAGTATTTTTGTACGATAAGAGAACACGTTACAGCTTGAACTCTCTGCTAGCTACCATAGACTCTGAGAGAGAGATTAGTGTTCGCCTTGCAGATGATCTAGACAAGCTCCTGAAGACCGCGTTATTGCTGAGAAACAAAGGTAGAAAAGTACTAGTAGCTATTAGTCTTCTTACAACAATGCTCGCAGATCAAAGCTACCTGAACAGCCTGCTGGATACCATAGCTCTGCTAAAAAAGAAAAAGTGCATTACAGTTTGCGGAGGACCACATGCTTCAGGTGACCCCCTAGGCTCACTAGTCTCTCTCGGATTCGATTACGTGGTTATCGGTGAAGGAGAGGAAACATTTAGAGAACTTGTCTTACTTATTAGGGATGGTGGTGATCCCGGGAGTGTAAAAGGGATAGCTTACCTGGACCACGGGAGATTTGAGTATACAGGACGAAGAAGCCCTTTGAACCTGGACGATTATCATCCATTTCCGTACTGGAGGAACATGTTTAACCCCATAGAGATAACGCGTGGATGCCCCTACGGCTGCTTCTACTGTCAAGTTTCATATTTTCACGGAAACGCGTATAGGCACAGAAGCGTTGACAACATAGTTTTCTACGCTAGGGTATTTTACGAGAAAGGCATGAAAGATTTAAGGTTCATAACACCCAATGGTCTTGCCTACGGAATGAAAACTTCTAGCAGAAGTCCTGAGCTGGATAAATTGGAAGAACTGCTGAGCGCTCTTAAAAAAGAAGCTGATAGATTTGGAGGCCGAATATTCCTGGGGACCTTTCCGAGCGAGCTTAGACCTGACCATGTCACAGAAGAGTCGCTGAAAATCCTCAAGAAATACGTTGCTAATAGACGTACAATAATAGGTGGACAGTCTGGTAGCGAAAGTGTGCTCAGGGCCATTCACCGAGGGCATAGTGTTGAAGATGTGATCAACGCTGTAGATATTTCGGTGAAAGTCGAATTCACGCCCGACGTGGATCTTATTCTCGGATTACCTTGCGAAAGCCCAGACGACATGATTAAAACCGTTGAGATGGCGAGAAAAGTGACTGAAAAGGGTGGAAGAGTACACCTCCACTACTACTTGCCTCTCCCAGGAACACCTTTCGGGTTGAAACCACCGCAACTCATACCTCAAAGCGTGAAAAGGGAACTACTAAAGCTCATAGGTACAGGCAAAGCCTACGGAGATTGGCTAAAACAAGAGGCGATGTCGTGGCGTATAATAGAGCTTCACAGGAAGGGTGTGATTTACCCGCGGTCATCAGCGCCCAGTTTCATCAGCAGATCAGACTGGGGTTCGTAGATTTCATCCCATACGTATTACCAAGATAGAAACTGCTTATAAAGTCTTGTATAACTAGCTCGAAGCTTCTCCCCCGGACCTTAAGAAACCCGAAAGCCATGGACATGTGAGAGGATCGTAGAATCCTCCCTCATAACACCTGTTCGTATATTGACATGTAATACAGGGAACTTTTATAACGCTTAGAACAATCTCTCTTAAAGATAGTGGTGATTCTCCAAGTTTCTCGAGAACTTCGAGTATCTTTTTCTTATCTATTCTTAGTATGTACGTGCGTCTTTTTCTGTGAACAACGGGTTCTCTTGAGACTAATCCCATCTTCTCGAGCTTGTACAGAGATTTAGACACGAGCTTTGGATCAAGGTTTATCATTGAAGGAACGTCGTTCTGGTATATCGGGTTTTCTACCCTGTATAGAAACCTCAGTATTTCGATATCATACTTGCTTAACGAATTCGGCATATATAGCACCAATAATCCATCACTAATCAGATACCTCTGTTATCTTTGTTGCACGGTGTAATATACTTAAACCAGCGAATCTTCACATGGATGTTAAAGGACCTCCATGAGCCTACCTTAGAACAAGGAGTTTATCGTGTAGAAAACGGAATCCGAGATTTTCTTCTACATGATGACATATATGTCAAGAGCTCTAACTAAAGCACTATAAGCGTTTCTAATGGCAACATCGGTTTGTCCAACAGTACTTCCTACCTCCATTTGAGTCTTCCTACTATTCAGTAGTATGCTAGCAAGGTAAACAGCAGCTGCTGCTAGACTTGCAGGACTCTTACCACTTACCACCGGATGCTCTCTAACATTACCAACAATTTCGCTAGCCAACGCACCTATCTCGGGGGGTAATTTTAGCGATGATGTTACGTAGTTCACGTAGAAGCGGGGTTCGTTCGATTCAACAAGGGATTTCGTATCCTTGTCCAACTCGCTGAGCTTTCTGAGTCCATCCCATAGATCTCCTTCTTCTAGTCCCACCTCTCTCGCAAACAACTTTATGGGTCTCGGGTACCCGCACTTCTTATAAGCCGTGAACAATGCTGCAGCTACGACCTTCCTCAGAGTCTGCTCCTTAACATTCACATCTTTCATTATCTTATGGAGAATCTCGCCAGCCGTTTCAATTACAGCGCTTGGCGCGTTCAACCGCTTAGCCAAGTTATTCAACTCTCTGAGTGCTTTTACTAGTCTTCTGTGTTGCTTATCGAACTTAACATCGATATTTCGCATAACCCATGTTCGCCCCTCTACTATGTGCCTTGTAATATTACCTGCAATCTCTGTTCCACCAACACCGTGATCGTGAACTCTATGAGTGAATGAACCGCTGTACCGTGGTACATGGTTTTCTTTCAAGTTTCTCTCAGCACTCATAAGAATAGGTCTATCTTCAAGTACAGTACCACACGACGGACACACATACGCATGAAGGGTGAAATCGTATAGTATTTCCTCACAGCCGCAGTAACCGCATTTCATCGTCAACCCCCTCTAATTCAATTAACTTTAACCTTCCTGCGTTGTACGCTGTAGTATACTCTCTCCTTTCTCACAGCTAAGAACTCTCCCAGCTCCTTATCCAGTAGTTTTACCACTATGCGAGGGTTGTCTACTCTACCTATGACATCAATAACTGTTCCGAGCTTTCTACCGGAGCTATCAAAGACATCCCTGTACATTGTTTCAAGAACAGATTTTACGTGTGGTTTAACAATCAGGTAACCATCCTTAGTGAAAGTTTCAACTATTCCTAGCAATCGCATAAAATAACCTCGCTAGTTTCGTCGTAGATGGGATATTTCGTCTAAGTACTTTAAAAATAACCACCTAAGCGATCCTATGTCCCTATTCAGGACCAATATAGCGGTTCCTTAACATGGTTTATTCAATTTCATCGTAATACTAAAGTGTGAAGGTTTATGGATTGAAGTACAAACTTACATACGTGTATTTTGTAATACGATGCTCATACACATAAACTTACGGTTAACTAGGTTAATCAAAACAACAACTTGTTTGTGTAAATATACTCTGCATCACCGTATTGTTTAGAGCGTTACCGCTTTACTCCACGTATTTCTTTCAAAGCACGTGCTATCTCATAGATGGTTTTGAGCTTACTGCCACGTTTGCTTACAATAACTCTCCCTTTGGCTCCGCTTCTACCGTGTCTCGGATATAGACTGTTTTGTTCAACTTCCGCATCCAATCCAAGCACTCTGGCAGCTCTAATTATCTCTTCTAGGGTTGGATTAGGCACCGCTAAGCTCAAAGGTACACGTCTACCATTTTTTCTGCTCAAGTTGTAGTCCAGGTACGCTGGATAAATTATAATGCGTTTACCTTCGTAATCTCTTCGCAATAAGCTCACTCTGCAAAAGAAAACACTACTGTATGAGGACTCCGTTTAAAACGCCATGCTGCCCGGGTCTTGACGTTATTTTAACAAGCCCTATTTCGGTTTTAACTACAGAGCCTTTAGATATAATCTTGAACTTCGCGTTCTGGGGGTTTTCAGGTGTCTCAACAACATCCAGTATTTTGACTTTCTTCGTAGTGCCATCTCTTAGTGCTACGTTAACATAGAGTGCTTTCTTGAGCCTTACTTTAATGTTTCCTCCGAAAACTCTTTCAATTACTTTTCTCTCTGTGGTACTCATAGTGGTTTTCGTAGGCGGTCCTCCGAGTTCATATTTACGTTTATCTCTATGCTTACCCTTTAATCCTCCGCTGGGTTTTCTGAGGTCATTACCCTGATAATAAGACATTGCTCTTCACACCAACTTTATCACATAATAACCAAAAATGCCTTAAAAATAAACACTAAGTAGTTAAGTAGCAGTTCTACTGATGTAAGATTAGATCGAATGTTTCCTTGTATAGAATAGAGTCCTGCAGAACTTATTAACCTCTGAGGCTTGTAAGAAAACCCGGTAACCCCGGGCTCCTGAGCCCGTAGTAAACCTTTGTTGAAACCCATGATGAATCACAATATGAAAATCGCAGAAACCCAAAGGACATAAAGTGGTATCTATATACTTCTAAGTGTGAAGTGCTTATGAACAGGGGGTTCGTGCTGAGATTGACAAACATCATGCTTAAACCTGTTTACAGACTCTACGAGAAATGGCTATGGCTTCAAATAAAGAATGGTCCTTTTCCAAGACACATTGGAATAATTCCGGATGGAAACAGAAGATGGGCTTATCGAATGGGTCTTCAACCTCATGAAGGTCATTTGTTTGGGTATGAGAAGATAAAGGAGGTCTTAAAATGGATATGGGACTTGAAGATAAAGTACGTGACTATATTCGCTATGAGCACGGAAAACTGCCTATATAGGAGTGATTACGAGCGACAACAACTGTTCAATCTTGCAAGGCAGGGCTTAGAGGAACTAATGAATATGCCGGAAATACATGAATACGGAGTTAGAGTACGCGTCGTTGGAAGACTAGAGTATCTACCCCAGGAAGTTAGAAAAACCGCGATGAAGGTAGAAGAAGCAACTAAAAACAATAGCAACTACACGCTTGTAATAGCTCTTTGCTACGGTGGTAGACAGGATATCCTGGATGCTGTAAGGAGACTAGCTATAGATGTTCAAGAAGGTAGGTTAACACCGTCCAGTATATCCGAGGAGATTTTTACAAAGTATCTTTCAACAGGTGATGTCCCAGACGTGGACCTGGTTGTGAGGACAAGTGGGGAGGAGAGAATAAGCAACTTTTTGCTATGGCATTTAGCTTATAGTGAGCTGTACTTCTGCGAAGCGTACTGGCCTGAGTTTAGGAAAATCGACCTCTGGAGAGCCATTAGAAGCTATCAGAGAAGGGAAAGACGTTTTGGTCGTTGAAAATTTTACTCATCATCGGTTACACCGTACATTATCTTAAGTTCTTCTATTGAAAACTTCTTCCTAGGTCTTTGCTGGATCTCCTGCATAATCTTCTCCTTCTTGTTATTGAGAAGTGCTATTTTCTTTAGTTCGTTTATTTTTCTGGTTACTTCACTGTGCTTTTGCTTCAAGGCGTTGACCTTGGATGTTTGAACAACTATTTCGTCGCCTGTTCTTTTAATTTCCTCGCCTATAGTTGCTATACGTTGTTTTACCTCATTGTACCTGGATACTAGTTTCGTGAGCTCGTTCTCGAGTTCTCCTATGCTAGTATTCTTAGCGCTAATGCTATCTTTTAGTTGCTTGATTTTTTCAGATAGATTTCTAATCTCTACTTTAAGGGATTCCCTGATCGCTCTTAACTCGAGTACTTCTTCTCTGCTTTTAGTCGCTGCTAGCGCTTTTTCGTAGAGCGACATGTACGCTCTTAGTTTTTCAATCCACTTTGCTTCCTCTTCAACCGTTAATGCTGTAGTTTGTATTTTCCACTCTATTTCGTCTATCTTCTTCTTGATAGCGCTAACTGGGAGTTTAGCCTCCTTGGCAAGTGCCCGAGCTATAGTTGTTTTCTCGTTTATTAGCTCTTTTAATGCCTTGAGCTCGTTTATTGCTTTTCGCCGCTCAGCTACGGTGTTTTTAAGTTCTTTTAAAAGCTCTCTGCGCTCCTCCTTCAATTTTCTCATATTAGCTTTAATAGAACGGATTTTTTCCAAAAGTCTGATTTTGTCTTCTCTGAGTTTTTTCAACTCGGACTGTAGTGTAATCTGGTGTTCACGTAGTTTCTTGATGGTTTCCCGAGTTCTAGCTATTTCATCCAGCAGTCTTTCAGCTTCTTCGTGAAGAAGCGATATGTCAGAATCAATACTCATGTACTTTCAAAGCACCTCTACTTGCTAATTATCACTCTAACATCAACAGCTATTGCTCCCTTCGGGTACGCGATTACGGGGTTTAGGTCTATTGACTCGATCTCAGGGTTCTCATCGAGGAGCTTAGAGGTTTTAACTATGATATCAGCAATAGCGTGCTTATCAACGGGTGGTTGACCTCTGTAACCGTTGAGTATGCTAGATGATTTTATCTCCTCGATCATCTCTAGTGCATCTTCGTATGTTATGGGTGTTATTCTGAAGGAAACATCCCTTAGTACTTCAACGAATATTCCACCTAAACCAAACATTACTGCTGGCCCAAAGACGTTGTCTCTTACTCCACCCACGATTACCTCGAGGCCTGGTGGTGCCATATTATACATTAATACTCCTTCTATACGTGCGTGTGGGGCCCTCTGAGAAACAAGGGTGAGCATTTCTTCTAATGCTTTAGCGACTTCCTCCTTGCTCATTAAACCCAGCTTAACACCTCCTACATCGCTTTTGTGAGTTATATCTGGTGACACGATCTTGAGAGCTATTGGGTATCCTACGGTGTCAGCCAGCTGGTATGCTTCCAGGGGTGATTTTACAAGGTATGCTTTAGGTGTTCTTATTCCGTAATAGGTTGCAAGTTCAAAAGCTTCGTGTTCGAGGAGCTTTGTTCTATCCTCCTGAATAGCCTTTCTGATGATTTCTCGTGGTGTCATGAAGATCCCTGCCTTTGGATTTCTCTTCTCTTAATTAGGCTGTATTGGTAGAGGGATTTTAATGCCTTTGCAAGCCTCTCGGGTGATTCAAACACGGTTACACCTCCCTCTTGGAGTTTCCTAGCCGTTTCCATTGCTATTTCGCTTCCAATAGTCAAAGCAACAATGGGTTTTTCAAACTCGTTCTTCAGCTTTACTATATGGTCTACAAAAGTACCCTTTATTCCAGGAACCTGTGGAAGAGCCACCACAACTATAGCATCTACATCCTCTCTTCTAACCAAAACGTCGAGAACTCTAATGTAGCGTTCATCGTCGGTATCACCAGTTAAGTCTATGGGGTTATCAATAATGCAGTGCCTTGGAAGCTCCTTTCTCAATTGCTCTCTAAGGTCAGGTGGTGTTAATGGTACTTCAAACCCGTTGCTGGTTAAAGCATCTGTCAACATTACACCTACACCACCAGCGTCTGTTACTATGTAGACTCTGTTACCCTTCATCAGTGGCTGATCCAGTAGTATTCTTACCATGTCCATCATTTCGTCAAAACTCTCAGCCTCCAGTACACCCGCTTGCTTGAACGCTGCTCTGTAAACACCGTAATCACCAGCCAGAGCAGCCGTATGGCTAGCTGCTGCACGCCCCCCTCTACCTGTTTTCCCGGCTTTGTATACGACCACCGGCTTCTTTTTGACCACTCTTCTAGCAACATTGAGAAGCGCTTTTCCTCTACCGGGTTTAAAGCCCTCAACGTACATTAGGATGACTTTAGTTTTATCATCTTCACCCAGGAAATCCAGTAGCTCTACATCATCTACATCTATCTTGTTCCCATAGCTTATAGCTCTCGAAACACCTATGCCGTAATACGCCATCCAATCCATGAGCGCTGTTGCGAATGCACCACTCTGGCTTATAAACCCCACATATCCTCTCGGTGGTTTCCTCATCTTAGTTGTGAAGAACGTATCTACACCACTCCAGTTGTCGAACACCCCGATGCAGTTTGGTCCTATGACTCTGATCCCGTACTCACGGGATATCTTGATAACCTTGTCCTCCAGTAGTTCACCCTCTGGTGTTCCTGTCTCGCGGAATCCACCGCTTATGATGATAACAGCTTTAGTGCCTTTTTCACCTAGCTCGGAGAGAGCATCTGGCACGCTTGGTGCAGGTATAACTATAACCCCTAGGTCTGGGGTCTCAGGTATATCTCTTATGCTTCTATAGCACTTTAGACCCAGAACTTCGTCGTAGTGAGGGTTTACTGGGTATATTCTGCCTTTGAACTTCAACACGAAGTTCTCAAGTATAGCACGTCCAACTTTACCTTCCTTTGGCGTTGCACCAACAATTACAACACTCTCCGGGTAAAAGAACTTGGTTAGACTCGCATGTCCCACGTTCACGGTTATTCACCGGGGCAATGAATCAATACCACGAGAATATGATGAACTCGTGACTTAATAACCGGTTCCCAAAAGCCCGAGGACCCGGAACTCGGAGTAAAACATATAACTACAACTTACTTTTACGATTCACGGTGAACCTCTGCTTGAGCGTGGACGAAAGCCTACTCCAGGAGCTGGTGGATAAGGGTAGAGAACTAGGAGCTTCCTATGTAGAATCGCGATACCACGAGAACCGTGGATTTCTAGTGAACGTGCGAAACGGAAAACCCATAGGTATATCCTACATCAAGGAGAGTGGTGTTGGTATAAGGGTTCTTGTAAACGGATCTCTGGGGTTCGCGGCAACTTCGGATACCACCAGAGAATCCCTACTGAACGCTCTTAAAGCTGCCATAACCCGCGCAAAAGCTTTAAGCAGGCTGAGAAAGAGCCCTATTGAGTTTTCAGAGGAAAAACTGGGTGTTGTAAACTACGGAGTTGTAGAAAGAAAACCTGTTGAAACCTATGTGACCCCTGACGCTGCACTGAGTTTACTATCTGAAATCTACAAGTTGTCTACTGAGAGTGTGAAGGAGGCTAAGCTGGCTGTTATGACCGGTATGTTTAGAGTACTCATCGAAGAAAAAACCATTGTAACATCTGATGGTGGATGCGTACGTTCCAGAATACCAAGGCTGTACGCGTTCCTCCAGAGTACCCTTGTTCACCAGCGTGGATCCCTTCAAAAAGTAAGAGAGTTTGGTTCATCCGGAGGAGCTGAGAAGATAGAGGAGTGGAACATCCAAAGCAGAATTGTTGAAGAGCTACGCGCTCTTGAAAATGTCCTAGTTAGAGGAGTTGAACCTCCTAAGGAGAAAGTAGATGTAGTACTTGGACCCGAGGTTGTTGGACTGATCGTTCACGAGTCTTCCGGCCACCCCATGGAGGCTGATAGAATCCTAGGAAGAGAAGCTGCACAAGCAGGTGAATCCTACGTGAAACCAGACATGATCGGAGTGTTCAAGGTTGGCAACAAGTACGCCACCGTAGTTGACGATCCCACAATACCCGGTAGCTACGGGTTCTTCCTCTACGACGACGAGTGCGTTAAAGCAAGACCTAGGTACCTCTACAAGGAGGGCTTAATCAACGAACCTCTGCACAATAGACACACAGCTAAGATCCTTCGAACCAGTAGTAATGGAGCAGCTAGGTCGATGAACTTCGCATCAGAACCCATAGTAAGGATGAGCAACACTTATCTACTGCCAGGAGACATGGAGTTCGAGGAGCTTATAGAAGACATAGACCTGGGCATATACGTCAAGTCTTACATGGAGTGGAACATTGACGACGTACGGTGGAACCAAAGATACGTAGGACTTGAAGCCTACATGATAAGGAACGGAGAACTTGCAGAACCTGTTCGAAACCCCGTTCTAGAGTTCACAACGGGTTGGTTTTACAACAACATTGTAGCCGTAGACAAGAACCTTACCTTCTTCCCTGGAACCTGCGGTAAAGGTGAACCATCTCAAGGAGTACCCGTATGGTTCGGTGGTCCCAACGTTAGATTAGCAAAAATGACAGTAGGTGTTCTGGGATGAGTGACGTAGAAGTTCTACGTAAGATAGTGAATGAGCTCTCAAGAACGTACGATGACGTAGCTATTGTTCTAAACAAAGCGGAAAGAGTCATGGTTAAACTCTGGAACACGGAGCCATCTGTGGTTCAAAACTGGTTCGACTGGGATCTCGGAGTAAGATTATCGAAGAACAGACGTATGTGGATACTATGGCTTTACTCGAAAGACCCCGAGTACATTCTGAAAAGCTCAAACAAGCTCCTGGAACTAGCAGATAAAATCGAAGAGTCTGAAATATACTCACCTCTCCCCGAACCATCCAAGTGTAGTCCCCTGGAAAACGCGTACGATCACAACGTGGAGAAGTACATGGAGGATCCGTCGAAACCAGTAGAGCTAATGGTGAACGAAGCTCTCTCCCAACACGTGGAAAGAGTAGCTGGAATGCTAACACTTGGAAAACTCAGCAAGACACTCATAACCAGCAAGGGATTCGAGTGCGAGGAGACAAAAACCTTTGTAGAAGCATATCTAAGAGCGTTCAAGAAGGAGCACAGCGGGCACTGGGCCTACGGTTCTACCCGCGTTGATTTTGAAAAATTAAAAACAGTTGGTCAAAAAGCAGGATACTACGCAACATTAACAGAGAGAAAAGCGGACTTCACTCCTGGGAAGTACAACATTGTTGTTTCCCCACTAGTTGCTGGTAACTTGTTTAACTACATTGCAAGAATGTCTTCAGCTCTCATGATACTCTCAGGTTTCTCGTTCTTAGCTAAGTTCACACCTGGAAGTAGAATAGCCTCTGACAAGCTGTCACTCTACGATAAACCTAGAGATCCACTATTACACGGAGGTACAGGCTTCGACGATGAAGGAACACCGACCTACGATAAGCCCATCGTAGAAAAAGGCGTTTATGCTACAATGTTACACAATACGGGTACAGCTAAAAGATTCGGGATAGCATCAACTGGTAATGCTGGGTGGATCATGCCAAGACCATGGAACATTGAAATTTCAAGTGGAGAACTGAGGGAAGATGAACTAGTGCAAGAGCTTAGAGACGGAGTTCTAATAACAAACAACTGGTATACAAGATTGCAAAACTACTTTGAAGGCTACTTCTCGACAGTTACAAGGGATGCTACCCTACTCGTTAGGAATGGAGAAATCATCGGCAATATTGGCAGAGTAAGAATAACAAGTAGCTTCCCGCATATACTCTCCAATATCAAAGACATGACGAGAACTGTCTACGATATAGCATGGTGGGAAGTAAGTATACCTACGAGAGCACCGTACATTATAGTACAAAACGTTCAGCTAACGAAACCCGAAGTCTAGGCTTTTTCTCAGACCTATGGTTAAAAAGGTCCTGGCGAGAACTCTGTCTATTCTACTACAACAACCTGCATAGGTTGATTTTCGCTTTGACCTTTGCTCTCCTGAGTTGCTAGTCCTACAGCTGGGGACAAAGGTATTACCTCGAGAGACTCTATGAGGTCCAAGTGCTTCTTGAGAGACTCTTTTTCTTTGAGAAGAATTTCAAGAGTCTTCTTCATGATATCTACTGCTAGTAAGTACGGTTTCTCTGGAATTTCACCAGCAAGGTAGCTTGTTTTAAGAGCAGCCATGGCTTTCTCAACTTCCGCGATCTGGTCTTCAACCTCGTGAATTCTCTTCCTCAGAGAGTCCTTAACCTCTTTCGACATAGCTTTTACACTCACGATTTCCGACTCGAGCTTTTTCTTAAATGCTTCATATGCGTGTGTTGGAACCTCCTTCTTGGCGTAGAGGTCTTCTAGGGATGCAAGCCTGCTCTTAATTATCTTCAACCTGTTCTCAACGATTAGAGCCTTGTACTCGTGCTCCGGAATTAGCACTACTGCTTCCGCAGTTATATTGAATCTTTCTATTGGTATCTCCTTGTACTCAACGTCGTTGTAGTTTACTTCAAGTGATGTTACTTTTCCATCTGCATTACTGTATATGCTGACAACGTAGCCCAGTCTTCTACCATAAGGATCCACAACAGGCTTACCTAGAACATCCACCAGCTTACCAATGTCTGTGTACATCTTATACACACCACTTGTTTAATTCCTACGAGATTAGTTTTAAAAGGATGGGGGTTGAGAGCTAGCTACTATCAGCAGCCTGGTTCCTGGCATAGCCCTCTGAGGGCTTCGCGCTTTTAACCTTCATCACCAACTTCATAAACTTAGACCTCTCCTTTAAAAACAAACTATGTGAAAAACTGATGAATAGGGATAAAGCTATGAACGAAACCACCATAAGCAGAGTTCAGGAGCTGTTTTCAGCGTTAGCAGAATTCTTCTCTAAGCTTAGTGGAATAGGGCTATGGTTCTTCATGGTCGGATTCTTCCTGCTCCTTCTACTAGCTGGAATCATACTGCTGAAAGCGCTCATAGCAGTACTAAAAATTATTCCCAATTTAACGGTTGGACAGTTCATTAAACTACTGCTAGTCGTAGCATTAGTACTAATGATCGCTGGTCTCTTCATTCCATAAAACTGAAAGAGTTGAAAATACTCTTAGGGTTTTCTAGGGAACACCCTGAATCCAGGGTACTTCGGCTTCTCTAGCTCTTCGTATATTTCTAGTAATCTATTGTACTTGCACACTCGTTCTCCACGAGCTGGTGCTCCCGTCTTTATAAGCCCTGTTGATAGTCCGACCGCGATATCAGCTATGGATGTATCCTCTGTTTCACCACTTCTATGGCTTACGATCGCTCTGTAGTTGTTTTGCTTCGCCAGTTTAACAACCTCAGTGGTTTCTGTTAGCGTACCAATTTGATTTACTTTAACAAGTATAGCGTTTGCGGCTGAAACCTCTATTCCCTTGCTAAGCCTCTTAATGTTAGTTGTAAATAGGTCATCTCCTACTATTAGTACCTTGGATCCCAAGCTTCTAGTTATGTACGCAAAACCCTCGAAATCCTCCTCGTACAGTGGATCCTCTATGCTTACTATTGGATAATCTGCGGTAAGCTGCTCGTAAAACGATATGAGATCATCCCTGGTTAGTTCACGACCTTCGCCCTCAAGTACGTACACACCTTTGTCTTCTCTGTAAAGCCTTGAACTTGCTACGTCTAAGGCTATCGCAACCTGATCACCAGGTACATAACCGGCTTTTTCAATAGCTTTAACCAATAGGTCTAGCGCATCTCTGGTTTTCTCTAGTGGTGGAGCATACCCTCCTTCATCACCAACGTTCACAGCCATTGGTCCATACTTCTCCTTTAGTATCTGCCTTAAACTATGGTAAACCTCTACAGATGCTTTCAAAGCTACAGTGAAATCGTCAAACCCTGCAGGTACTATCATGAACTCCTGAAAATCAAGCTTGTTACCCGCGTGAACACCCCCATTGATGATGTTTAGCATCGGTACCGGGATGAGGTCAGCTGCTTTGCCGCCCAGGTACATATACAGTGGTAACCCGAGAGTGGAAGCTGCTGCTTTTGCTACTGCAAGGCTAGTTGCAACTATAGCGTTAGCTCCTAGTCTACTCTTGTTCTCTGTTCCATCGATCTCTATCATCTTGTAGTCGACCTCGTACTGATGTGACGCGTTCATTCCAATGATAGCGGGCGCTATTATTCTGTTTACGTTTTCTACAGCTTTAGAAACCCCTTTTCCGAGGTAGTCCTTACCCCCATCCCTGAGCTCGAGAGCTTCGTGTTTACCTACGGATGCTCCGCTTGGGGCATACGCTACTCCTACTCCGTATCCTTCAGTAACTACTCTCACGCATACTGTTGGGTTTCCACGACTATCAAGAACCATTCTACCATGCACATCTCTTATTATTAGGGATTCCCACAGTATATCAAGTAGTGACATGGGATTCACCAGCACATCAACGCAGGTTACATGGCACTATGATTACGCTGGGAGTTAATATTTTAGCATCATATCTGCTGTGGGTAGCGGTAACCTTAGTCTTCAAGAACAGGGTTAAGAAGATGCTCATATACGCGTTGTTCCCCTTCGCTTTGTACAGTGCTCCATGCGTTTACTACGCTTTAGCAGAACATAGCATGGTATACGCGTTACCAGTAGTTCTATCCGCTTTAGTATTAGTCTATCATGCTGGAAAGGATAAAAAGAAGGCTTTTACCTCAACTATAATACCCCTACCTCAAGTACTTACACTAGTGTACATAGCACTGGTGCATTCACTTTGACCACTGAGAAGTGTCCGAAGTGTGGTTCAAGCGACGTGAAAGTAGTTAAGACTTGGAACCTTGTTTCTCCACTACCCGATAAACTCGGAAGAATAACTATAACCGTTATGGGAGTACTTAAGTGCAACTCGTGTGGTTATAGCTGGAAGAGTACTGTGAGCAAGTTGAAAGTTGGTGGTGGTATTGAAGCTGAGAGCAAAAAAGGTCGATTGGTAGTGGAGGAAGAGGAGAAAACTCCCCCGAAGGAGATAGTTCTCGATATTGGTGATATACTTCAGGAGGAAGACTGAGACCTACACGCAACGTAGTGTTCTACCTAAAGTCTCCTTCGATCGTTCTTGGTGGTCTTTGATGCGTCCTTCAGAACAACGTACTGTATTACGTCTTTGATGTACTCTCCTGTTGATTTAAGCTTCAGAAGCTTCTCCAAGTAATCCCTATACTGGATCTTCTTACGTGCAAACCATTCCTTGTATGCATCATTTAAAAGCGTGTGTGCACGATAGTGGTATTTACATAGTCCCTGAATGTACACGTCTCTCTTGCAATTGGGTATAATGCACTTTTCGTAGTTTTTCAGTAGGTCTAACCTTTTAGAGAGCATTTCCCCTACGTTAGCTAGGTTTGCATTGAATCTCTCGATGAGATCTTTGATAACTACTTTGGCACTTTCAATAACTTGTTCTCTTGTCTTACGCTTGTTCATCACCTCGTTTAACAATACTTCGAACTTTCTGGTTAGCTCAACGCTGGCAAGATCTGGGAAGAACTTGTCAACTACCTCTATTACTCCGTAACCGAGATCTGTTACATCTACACCTGACTTAGTAGCTACTAGGTACTTACGGTCGAATAGCTTTTCTATGATAGGCGCTCTCGTGGATTCTGTTCCAATGCCAACATTCTCCATCCATCTCAAAACATCGATCTTCCTAAGTCTCGATGGAGGTTTAGAGTACACTTCTCTTACTCTCACCTTAATGACTTCTACGATGTCTCCGCTACTTAGCTTAGGTAAAACTTTCTCACCGGGTTTATGGAATGGGTAGTATCTTAGCCAGCCGAGCGATTCCACGGTTAGCCCCGTTGCCTCGAACATGAACTCTTGACGAGGTGTAGAGAACACCATCTTTGTACGAGTAATTACAGCTGGAGGTGCAAAAGCTGCAAAAAATCTTCTCACCACGAGATCGTATATTGCCCACTGTTTTTTGGTGAGAGACTTGGGTAGATAACCAGTCGGGTATATTGCAGGATGAGCCGGGTCTTCTTTTTCACCTTCAACAGGTTTTAGTACACCACGAGTTTCTATTAGAAGCCTCTGCACCAGGTTACTATACTGTTCTAAGCTCGAAAGTTTCAATAGAATTTCCCTGTAGTTAAGACCAGGAGGTAGCTTTTGACTATTCGTTCTTGGGTAACTTATCAAAGCTTCTAAGTACAGCTGTTCCGCTATGTTCTGAGTTTCCATTGGACTAAAGCCATATATCGCTGCCGCTTCCTCCTGAAGATCGCTGAGGTTAAAAGGTGGTGGAGGAGAGTACGTGAACCTACTGGTTGAAACATCCCGTACCACTAGGTATCCATACTTACCTACTACTTGAGCTACTCGATTAGCTTCTTCACTATTGTTTATCGGGTTTGTGGTAAGCTCTGCTGTGAAAATCACGTTGTTTTTTCTTAGAACAACGGAGATAACGTACTGCGGTAATGGTATGAACAGTTTTCTTTCAAGTGTTCTTTCAACTACGTACTTAAGTGTAGGAGTTTGCACACGGCCAACGCTCAGCACTACTCTGCTTCCAGTAACACTACGTACGGCCTTCATAAGAGCTCTGCTAATATTTATACCCCAAAGCCAGTCAAGTTCATGCCTACAAAGCCCAGCCTCGATCATGTTGTAATCGAGGGGCAGAAGTCTGCTTAGTGAGCTCCTGAGCTCTGAAGGTACAAGACTCGAGAATTTTGCTCTGAAGGCTCTTTTTTCGTCACCCATGAACTTTATAATTAAGTACCCAATTACGCTGCCTTCTATGTCGTAATCGCATGCGTTGATGTAGTAGTCGCATCCTTTTGATAGGTGCTTAAGGAGTTCAAGGTAATCCTTAGTGTAGCGCTTATCCTCGTTAACCAAATACGCAGATATCCACTTGTACTCGAAAACAGGGTAATCATCAACATCGGTGTAAAGCCCGTAAAGGTGCCCCGCTGCGCTTGCAACTAGAATAGTGTTCACGCCGCTCTTGATCTCGTAGTATGGGATATTTTTGAACCTGTGTACAATGGGGTTCGCTGAAATAGCCTCAGCTATTTTTCTCGAAGCTTTAGGTTTTTCGGCTATAATCAGTATTCTACCTTTCAGATCCCACAAGCTAACGAACTGACTTCTTTCTCGTTCTAAAGCCACTTTGTCTTTAACTAGCTTCATTACCTCACTTACCTGCTTACTGTTTACTGTTGTTTTGACCTGTTTATGCG
>JAWAXJ010000005.1:0-18039 GCA_038896955.1 Desulfurococcaceae archaeon | reverse complement strand
ACCCACCCCCTACAGTTACTTTCTAACAACTGCTTAGGTAGAAAGTTTTTTAAGCCATCAAATCCACCACCATACATGGGGGGTCCGCTCCGATCTGATAAGAGATGAGGAGTTTTAAAATGTAGTTGTCATCAGATACCATCAGCAACATTCCTGAGTTTTCCACAAAATTGTGGAAAGGTCTCTAACGGTATTTCTCCCTATAGACTCTCTTCCTCTCCGGTCTAGTCCAGTCAGTTGTTGGGTACATTGCCTGCATCGGCCTCCTCCATAGGGGTGAGTCCTCCATTCCTGGCACTATTCTATATACTTTCTTTGGGAATCCTCCCGGACGTGGTTTGATTTTGACCGGCCTGATGAGTCCTAACCTCTTCAGTAGCCACATGTGTCTGGCGAAGGATATGTACGTCCCAGGCCTTATTCCTAGGTATCTTGCGAACTCGCAGTACCTCTTCCACATCTCATACCCGTATCCCTCCCCGAAGGTCAGTAGGTATCCCCTAATCCACTCACTCTTAGGTGATGCTGCCCACTTACCCCTGATTCCGAACCTAGTAGCTATTTCAACCTCGAATGGGTGTAGGTCTCTCTCCATTAACTCACCTTAAGGATATCCCCAGCCTTAGGTATTTTCCCAACAATCTCCTCACTAGCTCCGAAATAGTACTGAACTGTGGTGTCGAATCTTGAGTGCCTGGCAAGATACTTGCTTACAACATCCAGCGGTACACCCTTCTCCCTAAGTGATGTGATCCTAGAGTGTCTGAGGATATGAGGTCTTAGATTCCTACCCTTTGGCTCTATCCCAGCCCTCATGCAGTCCTTCTTGAAGGCTATCTCAACAGCCCTCTTAGTTATTTCAAACAACTTCTCCTTCCCTAGGAACTTCCTGTACTTTAGTATCATTTGCTTGATCCATGGCTCAAGCTCATACGTTGCACTATCCTCCCCCCTCTTCTTAAGTATTTTGAACGTTATCGTGCCCTCCTCCATGTTGATGTCCCTCCAAGTCAGTGATAGCACTTCAGCTAGGCGTCTCGCATAACTATACATGATGCTGTAGATCAGCTTCCTAACAGGTGATGGGGTACTGGTTATCAGTTTAGCAACCTCCTCATCTGTTAGGTAGTCAACTTTAGGTGCTTCAAGCGGTGGGAGCCTCTTCTTAAGGAGCTTTAACTTCCTCTCATCCACATCCAACATCATTATCTCGAAGTAGCTTAGGACATCGTATGCGTATGCCCTAACAGTGCTGGCCCTATAACCCATCCTAACTAGCTCGTCAACCCATAGGTTTAGAGACTCAACACCTGGCTTGAGACCTCTATCCTTTAGGAACTCCTCATACTTCCTCAGTACTATTTCCTTCCTCCTAACACTGGACTCTGGGTAAATGCTTCTAGCTCTTAGCTCGAAGGTTCTGAGGTCGAGCTTGCTCATGCCCGCACACAGCCCTTTCCACAAATTTGTGGAAGGCTTGCTAGGTTTTGCAGTACTTGCAGAGCTACTCACTACCTAGGTATGAGCTCTCCGCAACCGATTTCCTCCATAGCCTTCTCGTACCCTACCTCCCTAACCATCCTGTACAGCCTATCCATGTTATCAACTACGCATTCAAGGGCTTCCCAACCACTCTTACCTCTGCACAGCTTCCCAACCACGCATTTGTGGGCTGAGACAACCTGCTTGCCGGTCAGCCTGCCAGCCATCTCAGATAAAAGCCTTGCCAGGTATAGCTCGATGGTTTTCTCAGCTACGAACTCCTCCAACCCAACCACCACTAAAACTGCTGTGTTAAAACGAAAAAGCTTTTTCGTTTTAATTAGTTAAAAAAGACTTATTTTAAGTTAGATCTTTGCGTACTCTTTCTGCATTTCATCAACTATACATTCAAGTAGGTCCCAGCCTACCTTCCCAGCGCCTTTACACCTAGTTACAACTGCCTTGTGTTTTGCTACTACTTCACTTCCTCTGTAGGGCATTCTACCACCAACTCAACATTCTACTATTCCTTATTTATATTTTCGTCTGACACTGTGTCTGACAGCTTCTTAACCCTCATTGTTGCCTCCCTTATCGCATCTACTATTCCGACCGTGTAGTAGTCCTGCCTAATGCTTAGTATTAGCCCGGTCAGCTCAATGCAGAACTTAACAGCATCTGATACCTCATCAGTTCTGAGGGCCTTCATCAGATCCCTCAATATCTCCAGTTGCCCTCTGTTGAGCCTTACAGTAACCCTCTTCGATCTAGTTGACATCAAGATCTAGTCGCCATCCTAATCATTTTCTCAATATCCTCATCAGTTATACCCTTGGACTTCCCTTCCTCCATCAACATCTTGATGAACTCTTCCTTACTAATCTTATCTTCCAGGTACTTCTGCAGTGCGTCAAAGCACTTATCACCTATCTTCTCACACAGCATTTCGAAGAACTTCTTCGGATCTACCTTACATGCTGGGCACTCACCATGCTCCCTCCTATACCTCTCAGCAACCTCATACGTCTTATCTAAGAGCTTCTTAACCATTTCCTTCGCAACCCTCAGATCGTCTATACTATCAGATACTGTTGTTAAGCCTTTCGCCCACATGAACTTCCTAATATCTCTCTGGAGTACCTTTATCTCATCTAACGCCTTCCTAAATTCCTCATCATCAACGTTTGTACCGAGGTCGTCCTCAGATGTAACTATCTCCTCGATCGCCCTCCTGATCTTCTCCCTAGCCTCAGGAGTTATCCTCCCGTACTTCAGACTAAACCTTTCAGCCTCCTCAAGCAATCCATGCGCTTTCGCATAATGGCGTTCAAGGCAGTTGTGGAGTGCTCCGTGTATCGTCAGGTAGCTCTCGTCCTCGTCAACGTGCAAGTTGTAGACCACTCCGTTGAACTGCTCGAACTCGATTGACCTTATCGGTATGAAGACGTAGTTCTCCCCAACCCACCCGAGGTTGTAACCGGCTCTCCTACCGCCGCTGTACGTGTACTCGTACTTGATGCCCATCTTCTCCAGTAGCTTCATTGCTGATTCACCGGTGATGTGTATGTGGTAGGTGTCGCTGGCTCTAACCCTCCTACCCTGTATCACATCCTCTCCACCTCTCACGAGGTAGATGCTGTGGAGTACCCCGAGCCTGAACAGTAGTAGCCTGAGCCTGTACGCAAGGTTCCTCGACACTGTTGCAACCTTCACCTCCACGACCGGTTGCTTCTCCCTCCTCTTCCTCGTTTTCACGTGTCCATCGCCACTGAAGTATCCCCTCAGGAACCTGTACTGCTTCTCCTCGGGCAGGTAGAGGAACCAGGTCGGTATGTCCTTGTCGTAGGAGTTGGTCCCGAACTGCTCGAACATTGGAGCGTAGTACTTGCTGGAGAACACTATTCTGACCGCTGTTCCCTTGGTTATCACCGTTGGCTCGCGACCGAACACCCTCCTGATCAAGTCGCACACCCTCTCAACTTTCTCCTCCTCGTGGTGCCCGAGGGAGAAGACCACGTTAGTTCCTCTCTTCTGCTTCTCGTAGGATCCCTCGGCAACGTACCATCCGAAGAGCTCTGCTAGGTCTCCGTTCACCAGCTCAACGTCAACCGTTTCCCTGATCCTCGTGAACGCTATGAAGTCCCTGGTCGTAAGGTCCTTCGCTGGAACCCACTCAAGCTTGCTCTCGTCTATCCCCTTGCTCTGCCACACCGTTTGCGGCTTTCTAACGTTCCTGGCGACCAGCACGGGGTGCTCTGGCGTTATCTTGAGCGGTATGTTGGTGTAGTACTCGTGGATAACCACCAGTGGTCCAGTGTACCTCCTTGAGAAGAACCTGGTCACTCTCATGCCTCTGCCCCTGTGCGTCAGAACGAGAGCCTTTGCTCCGTGCTCCACGAGCCTCAGGGACTCTATTGGGTACAATCCGTGGTTACCGTACACTATCGTTCCAGCCGGGAGGCACTCTAAACAGTAATCAGTTGCAGTTTGACCTGGGTAGCTTGGGGACATTGCGACAGTCCTGCTCTCCCCCAACATCAATAGCTCAGGCGGCTTCAACAGTATTTTACTGTCGAACTCCCTTAGTACTTCATCAATCCTCCTTATGATTATGTCCAGCTCTTCTATCAGTTTGAGAGGTACTTTAAGTATTTCATCAGGTTTCTCAAGTGCTTTTAGCGGTCTCTCCAGCTTGACCACCCCTTGGCCTTATCTTGGCTGCAGCCTTTATGAGTTCCTCCTCAAGCTTCAGTACTTCCTCGCTCTTCTCAAGCCTCTTCATTATTTCCTCAGCCTTCCTAGCCCTCTCCTCAGGTGTTCTCTTAATCTCAGGCCTCCACTCACTTCCCGGTGATGGTACTTTGCTAAGTATTTGTGCAGCCCTCTGATCTAGCCTTTCAACGAATGACTCAAGTAGGTCTATGGTTGTCCTACCGCCCTTCTTGAATCCAAGCCTTTCAGCTATGTGCTCATATATTGATAGCTCCTCGAGGAGGGATGGCCTTTTCTTAAGCTCATCAATCTCCCTCTTAAGTAGCTCTAGCTCCGCCTGATGCCTCCTCTCCCTCTCCTCATCAAGCTTCCTCGATATCTCCTCAATCCTCTTGTTCAGCTCCTCTTCCCTCCTACCCCCACCCTCCTCAAGGGCCTTCTTAATCTCAACCTCGAGCTTCTTCATTGTAAGCTCGTGCTCCTGCCTCCTCCTCTCCTGCTCCTCCCTCTCCCTTAGGAACCTCTGCCAAGCCATGTACCCAGACTCATCAGTCTCAACCTCCTGTCCATCAACCACCACTTTATAAGTCCTCCTAGGCATTGGCGGAGGATAGTATGGAGGGCTAAGTGGAGCAGCGTATATGTATGGGGGAGTGAAGTGTGGGTACAAGTACTGGCTGACCTGGTGGTATGGAGGGTAGTAGAGTGGTTGATGAATTGTGTATCCAGGTGGAGCACCCATATACATTGCGTACTGATGTGGCTGAGAGCTCTCAAAGTACTTAACGACTGCTTGAGGTAGGTTTGGGAACCTTGCGTACAGGGGATTTATTACGTGAACTGATAGGTGGGAGTCGTGAGCTCTTGGAGCAATTGACTTTATGAATGCGTGTAAAAGGTTTGGATTTATCAGAGGCCTTGGATCATCCCTTAAAGCATTTATCACTATCCTATCGTACTTCTCTATACCGTAGACCTGTGGAAGCCTCTCCCTAAGGAACTCTATAGCCTTATCAATTATCTCCACCTCTGGTGGAGGTGGAAGAGGTGGTGGTGGAGCCCCTGCCTCCCCTGGCTTGGCCCCAGTCTTCTCCAACTCCTCTGCCTCTACTCCCGAGCTCCCTCCTCCGACCCCCACCCCCTCCCTCTTCTCCCTCCTATGGGCAACCATGTGTCCTCTCAGAGACTGAGGGGATGGGAATGATTTGCCGCACACTGGGCAAACGTACTGCTCTCCCTGCTCAGCTTCACTCACACTTCCAATTGATCCCTGCTCAACTTCATGAGTCAACTCTTCACCCTGCATATCTCTCAGCCTCTATTGCCTTGAGTAACTCGTTGACAGTGAAGTGTAGGCATGCCCTAAGTGCTTCACTAGCGCTTGGCTCCCTAATCTTCCCTAGCCTGTATAAATACTTAGCTAGTGCCTCAAGTAGATCCCTCTCCTCCTGAGTTAACCTAGTTGATACAACTGTTGTTGACAAGGCTTCACCCAGCTTCAATTACTGTGCAGGGGTTTATATGCTTGTCTACCCCCACATAGATGCTGTCCACGCTGAATCAATTAATTGAAGAACGTTACACTCACTTGTAGTCCACGTAGATTTTGAGTTAAAGAAATCTGTATATACAAACGTATTTAACCTGTCTACACTCAATTACAATAATTGGTGCTGTAGGATTGCTGAAGATTGGAGTTGTAAGTGGTAAGGGTGGAGTAGGTAAGAGCACTATCTCAGTGAGCCTAGCGGTAGCGCTAGCTAGGAGGGGGTTTAAGGTAGGGCTAGTTGACTCAGATATAACGGGTCCAAACATACACGACATCCTAGGTAGGTTGGAGCTCGAGGTATCGCCCAACGATAAGTTCATGCCGTCGGAGTCCATGGGTGTTAAGTACGTATCAGTTGGACAGATCTCTTCTGAGGGACTCCCAATACTCTGGGACCCTAAGGACGTTGCGAGTGCAGCAAGGCAATTGATGGAGAGGACTGAGTGGGGTGATCTAGACTTCCTAGTAGTTGATTTCCCACCCGGCTTCGAGTCTGAGACTCTTGAAATGCTGCCCTTAATGGACTGCGTAGTCATAGTTACAGTGCCTTCAGCACTATCTAAGTCTAAGGTTGAGAGGATGGTTGAGGCGTGCAGGGAGTACGGGGTTAGGATTGCAGGAGTCGTCATGAACATGGCTTACTTCAAGTGCCCAGTCTGCGGCACTAAGCACAGGATATTCTCAGATGATCATAGCTTTGAGGACCTTGGGATACAGACAATAGCTGAGCTACCGATAATTCCTGAGCTATCTGAGAAGAAGGTGATAAATGAGTTCCCAGTGGACTCATTCCTAAAAGCCTTTGAGAACCCAGTGCTACTTAAGAGGAGGCCTAAGTCAATTAGGAGGAGGCTTCTCGAACTACTGCTTAGGAAGTGATGGCATGGGGTACGTCAAGAAGATAATAGATAAGCTGCTAGCCCTTCAGGACAGGTTCTACCCAGAGGTCTCAGAGTACTACAGGATTGGCGAGGGAAGGGTATCACTTCTCAGAGTCGTTGGAGTTGACGGCGACTCAGTCCTCCTTAAAGTTGAGGGAGGTAGGATAAAGTACGCTAGAGGTGATGAAACTCCAATACATATATTCAAAACATCCGTGGACAGCGTACCGTGGTACTCCCCGGTGATAATCAAGGAGAACGACCTGGTTCACATAATCCCGATCGAAGAGCTCTGGGAGAGAGTCCCCGGCCCCATCTTCGTGACGGAGAAAGGAGAGGAAGTGAAGTTTGTTAGTGGCATAAGAGCGTACTCATCGAGAAGGAACCCCTTGTGGTCTGAAGTAAAAGCAATAGTGAGGCATAAATGGAAAGGCTCTCTTGTAAGGATTGAAGCTGGAGACAGTGTTGTGGATGTTTCACCAAACCACTCTATCTACAAGAAGCAGGGCTCAGCTTTCAAGCTAGTGAGCGCTGAGGAGTTAGAGGTTGGAGACATCATCCTAGAGGTAGACTTCGTAAAGCCGAAGGTCAAGAGGCACGTGTTCGTGGGAACTGAAGACCTGGGGATGTTTATAGATAACAAGGGAACTCCTGAGCAGAGCGCGAGGTGTCACAGCAGAGACATATACCGTTACTTCGCGGAAAGGTTCTACACCGTGGGCGGGTTGAAGAAGGTGCCGGTCGAGATACTCAACACTCCGAGCAACAGGATCGCGAGGGCCTTCCTGGAGGGATACTATGCTAGTGATGGGCACGAGTATCAAAGCACGGCCGTGACCTTTGACAGTAACTCCTGGGCACTAGCACAGGGAATACTGTGGCTGAACTCCACGAGGACGTGGAGAGTAAATTGTAGAGAGGATAAGCCGAACATAGTCCACATCGAGCTTCACGCGGAGCAGAAGACGAATCCGAGAGGCAGGTATGGGCCGAGGGGAGAGAAGGGAGAGGTGAAAAAGGTCTGGAGGGTTCCGTACGAGGGGTACATGTACGACCTCGTGACATCGAAGGGCAACTTCGTGACTGGGGTCGGAGGAATAGTCGTTCACAACACGTTCTTAGATATAGTTTCAGGGGATGAGGACTTGAGGGATGCAATAACTAAGGGGCACTTCATTATAGAGAACGCATCGACTGGAACAATAGATTTAGTTGAGATGCAGAAGTGGTGTTCAGCCTTCTCAAGGCTTAAGGGCTTAGTCATGAAGTACCTCGGTGGTGGGAAGTGAATATATACGAGCTATGGAGGGCTAGGCTTGAGGATAGGTTTGGCTTAAGGCACTACTTCCACGCATGGGTTATATCATCTAGGCCTTTCGCAATACCTTGGGTCGCCCTATTCACTTTATTTGGAGTACTCCTAGCAGGCCTATCAAGCGTTGAGAGGGCTGTAGCCTCATGCCTAATAACGACGTTCGTACTGCTTGCATCACACTTCCGCAACAACTATAAGGACGTTGAGCTTGGCATCGATAGGTACGTTGATTCACCTCGTGAAGCTGAATCAATATGCTCTACTGTTAAGCCTTATACTGCTGCATCATGGATAGTTCCACTGAGGATCACTGGCATTAGGTTTCAGAAGGTAAATGAAATGATCTTCACTTTCCTAGCGATGGCTGTATACGCACTCTTCTTCGCTGTTGACTTAGGAGTCCTGATACATACTCTTCCAATACTAGTTATGGGTATATTGGTTGGAAGGACTTACAGCACTTTCTTCAAGCCTTATGGATTTGGGGAGGTAGCTGCATTCATGGGCCATGGATTTGCATCAACTGTCTTCGGCTACCTATCCCAGAGCCAGGACTTCATCTCAGCCTCCCTCGCTGGAGTACCTCCGGGAATTATATCAGCTCTAGCATATAGCGTAGATCAGTTCGTTGACATAAGGACTGACCTAGTCCTGAGGGTTAGAAGCATATATGAGAGCTGGTTCAACAGTAGGATGCCCCTAGGCCTATACGTCCTAATTATCGTTGCATTCTGGTTGAACGTAGTTGTTGCATGGGTTGCAGCTGGACTGTATCCAAGGGGGACCCTCCTAGTCCTATCGATACTTCCACTAGTCCTATTCATAGCTCCACAGCTTGAGTACGATAGGGATAGAGCTCTGCTTAGGATTGCACTGATTGGCACATTCATAACACCCCTACTGCTCTGCATAGGGGCATTAATTTAATAAGCCGGCTGAATAGATATATACTGGTGATGCTTTGGGGGAAGTAGTTAAGTTGGGGGAAGTAGTTAGGGAACTAGTTAAGGACGTTAGGGGCGACTTCAAGAAGCTCATAGAAGTACTGTCAAACTTGAACTCCCACCTATTGAAGCTTGAGTCATTGGTTGACTCAATAGTTAAGGTAACTAAGGAGCTTGAGGAGGCCAACAGGAACTTCAAGGCATTGATAGAGCTTCTCAAGGAGTTGAGCAAGTGATTAAGAATGCCTAGATACCTAGTTGAGTTCGAGCCCAATAAGCAGGAGGAAGTATATAGAGGGCTTAAGTCATTAGGTATAACTCCAATAAGGAAGGTAATGAATTACTGGTCAGTTGAGGCTCCAGCTGAAGTAGTTCCAAGGATTGAGTCATTGCCTGGAGTCGTGAGGGTAGTTGAGGAGAGGGCTTACAGGATATCAACTATGCCTGTGGAATTGAAGCTAGCTAAGTTCCTGGAGATGGGGGGGCCTCTGAACCCAATAGCACTCATATGGGCTGCAGGGTTCAGGAAGGATAGGTGGCCAACGTCTGATTCAAGGAAGGCTTTGGAGGCAGATGTAGCTAATGAAATGGGGATATCTGGGGGAGGAGTTAGGGTAGCCGTCCTTGATACTGGCTTCGATTTACTTGGATGCCCCCAGAAGCCAGCTGTGGACTACTTTGATTCAACTCTTGAGGGAGATCCATTCCCACTTGATTCAAATGGGCATGGCACTCACGTCTTGACAACTGTCTGTGGAGGGAGGACTCCAACTCCTTGGGGATACCTTGAGGGAGTGGCTGGGGGAGTTCAAGTAGCGTCAATTAAGTGCCTAGGGTATGGAGTTGGAACTGCTAGGACTTCTGACGTAATTGAGGCAATTGCAAGTGCGTATAACTGGGGCGCAAAGATAGTGAACCTATCATTGGGAGCTGATATAGAGCCGGGTGAGACACACGACCCCGAATCATGCCCGCTATGCAGCTTAATAACTGCGTTGAGCAGGAGAGGAGTCCTGTTTTGCGTGGCCAGCGGTAATAGTGGGGAAGGTTATGCAAGCTGTCCTGGAGCAAGCCCTGGAGCAATAACTGTTGCAGCATTGAAGAAGGACTCATCCGCAGCGGAATTCTCATCCAGGGAGCACCCAGTCTACATAAGTCTTAAGAAGCCCGACGTAGGTGCTCCAGGAGTAGATATAGGCTCCAGTAGTACTGGGCTTATAGCAGCCATGGAATGGGTTGACGGCCCAAAGGTAGCATTTATATCAGGATCAAGCATGGCAACACCTCATTGTTCCGGCCTGTTCGCCCTATGGGTTGAGTACGCTAGAAAAAGAGGTGTTGAGCTGACGAGGGACGTCGTTATGGATGTCATCGAACACTACTCTTATTGGAGGCCTGACGTCGGCTACGGCGTCCCAAAGTTCTCTTGGATTGTTGACTACCTGAGGTGATCATGTGATGTTCAGTATTGCTGTAAGGCTTCAGAGCGTTAACCTGATGAGTCCTGAGTTCGACATCAAGAGAGGGTTGATGAGGCCATCGCTGTTCCCGTGGGCTCCGATAGAAATAGATAGCTCCAAAGCTATGATCAGAGTTGCTGAGGTCGCGCCGCTAGCACACGACGTTGTCCAATGGATGCACGTAGCTACAAGCGATTTAATAGTGTTCAACGGTATGGAGGAGGAGTACAATAGACTAGGTAGCGAGCTCCTATCTGCATCTGGTGATGGCTACATACCTGGCGTTAGGTGTGGTGATATTAGGGCTGAGAGCGTGTCTGGATATACCGTTAGGTCTAGGGGCTATGGAACAGTCATAACTCCCGAGGGCTCATTCAACGTACCCGTTGGGGGTAAGGCTACGTTCGCTAAGGGGAATGTACTTGCATGGGCTGCGCTACCAGATCCAGGTACAGGCGTTCAGTGGACTATAACGCTTCTTCAGTGGAGGGATCTAGCTAAAGCACCTGTTAGGGATAGGGTTAGGTTCGGTAGCTCACAAGGCCTTGTTGCACCAAACTTCTTCACAATACCTCAGACAGTGGCGCCAGTTAGGACCCTTAGGATTGGCATTACAAGCGATAGGCATCAGATGATTGTGATTAGGGGCAGGGGGACTAGGGGCTCCTATGAAGAAGTGTTGTTCGAGGACTCATTCGAAGTGGATTCAGGTGAGAGTGAGGCAGTCTACAACGTCTTCTCACTCCCATTCGTGCCAGCATTCACTTTGGAGATACAGCCATCGGATAACACTCAGACAGTCCTAGACTACATTGAGATAGCACCACCTATCTAGTGGATTTGTTAACGACATAGAGATTTATTAACAACATATGCTAGAACATTTGTGGTGGATGGCGTGGTTAATCTAAGCTACATCCGTGAGGTACTGGAGAAGGAGCCTGGGAAATTGCTTGCAATCATGGGAATACCACCATACTCTCATATGTATTCAGAGGATGAGAAGAGGAAGGTCCTTGAGTCGTTAGGCATAGTTGGATGCAGCAGCTGCCTACTCGTATCTTTCATACTTGACGTTCTGCTGCCCCCTCCATTCAGGCCTCCACTGATGCTCATAGCTTGCTTCGCCTCAAGGACTTGTCCTTAGGTAATGATGTAGAATGAAGGTCAGGCTTCTTCCCGAAGTCAGGATCCCACTGATAGACGTCAGCCTTCCATCAGTTGAGCTACCTGAGTTCCCGCCTAAGCCCCTGAAGCTCGATGAGAGGCAGCTCGAGGCGCTGCGGTACGCCTTAATGGACGATCTATCGGATTTCATACCTATTATAGGGGACGTGCTATCAGACGTAGCTTATGCTGAGCTGAGGAATAAGTTGACTCCAGAGGAGTACGAACGCTTCATTGAGGAGAATAAATGGCTTCCATCAACTCTAGCAGTGCTTAAGGTCTTTGCTGAAACTGTTGGTTAAAGCTTATATAGCTCTCTAAATAAGCTAAGTTTGGTGATATGTGTGGCTGAGCTCCCTAAGGAGGCACCACACAGAGTTATTGATAAGATATTGGACAGCTTCCTTGAGATCCCTAAGAACGTTAGTGAGTCAATATCATTAGCGCTAGATAAGGGACCTCTGGGGAATAAAGGGCCTCACAGAGCCATTGATGCTGTAGTCAAGTCAATTGCATCCTCAGTTCAATCACTTGGGGAGGGAATAGCATCAGCGTTGGACAAGCCGTTGGAAACCATCAAGAGGTGAGCTATGTGGAGCTGCCCAAGCTATCCCAGTTCACTAAAGTTCTAGCAGCACCTGAGGAGTACTTCGAGGGCTTAGTTAAGTCAACTCTTGGAGTTGAAGTGCCCCCGGGGATTCAATCAATTATACTGAGGCTGCAGACATCAATAGAGTCAGGTGAAGGACTGGCTCCTGAGAAGTTCATTCGAGGCATACCTCTCCCCAGGCTCAGTCTGCCGAAGCTTGAGGAGGTCTTAGCTAAGTTCCCAGAGCTGCCGGAGCTCCCTGCCATTAAAGCGCCTGCTGTTGAAGTAAAGGAGGCTCCAGCAGCTAGAGTTGAGAAGCCTAAGACCTTCTAGAGAGCTCCATTAGAGATCGATTTAATTGCAGGTGTGGTGCGACGTATTCATAGACTACAGTAGGCCGAATTGGTATAAGTGGAGGATAGTCATAGATACAGTTAGAGAAATGTTCACAGTGGTAGACGATGGGGACTCAGAGGTAGGCCATCAGTTGAGGACTGTACTTAAGGTAGGCGATACATATGTAGTTACAGACGTCCCAACAAACCCATTAGTTTCATGGAACATAGTGTTCCGAGTCAATGAAGGCCCAATGAACGTACCTCACTCAATAGAGGTAGTTGGAGGAGTGAGCTGGTTTAAACACGTAGTCTACGGAGATGGATGGAGGGCAGCTGAAAAGCCATTCAATGACTACTGGAGGAGAGTTAAAGCATTAATCCCTCCCCCTCAACCACTATCAATACCGAGATTGCTGAAGTATGAAGCAATGCTTAAGACCCCGATTTATAAAGCATAATTAAAGAACTTAGTAAATTTACTAAGTTTTACTATATTTTCTCTGAAGAGAACTTGCTTAGTGTAGGCGTAGACACTCTATAGTTTGTCAACACAACGTAATTGAACTCCCTTCTCTTCTCATTAATCACAAGCTCAACACTTAGCTTGCTCTCTATCTCAACTCTATCTACGATGGGGATTGACTTGTAGAACGCTTCGTTATCCTCATGTACTTTAAGCATGAAGTATCCCTTAACGTGCTTCAGTGCGTTAACCAGCCTTGAGGCATCCCTCTTTGTGAATCCATGCCTGTAGTAGTCTCTATCCTTTTCCCCAACGGATAGGTATGGTGGGTCTAGGTAGAATAGAGTGCTATCAGAATCGTACTTCTCGATTAGTTCCTCGAAGTCTAAGCACTCTATTGTAACGTCCCTGAACCTCTTGGCAACCTCGTATAGTGCAACTACGTGAGACATGTACTTCCCCGCTACACTGCTTCCCGGCACCTTGGTTGTACTGAAGCCCGCGTCAACTATGCCTGAGAAACTGCTCGACAGTAGGTAGAATAGAATGGATGCCCCAATGAGTCCACCCAGCTCTTGTCCAGCGAAGTTCTCACTCATATATTTATTCACATACCTGGAGTACGGCAGTAGTGATAGAACTGAAGCCAGAAGATCTGTTTTCTCCTTGGCGAGCTTATGAAGTGCTGTTAGATCTCTATCTATGTCGTTGTAGATTACGTTTGGGAACTTACTCCTCGGCACGAACTGCGACATAACTCCAGATCCACCGAAGACCTCGACGAACGTCGCTTTCTTAACTGGTACTCTGAGCGCGATATTGATGAGCTCCTCCTTTATTCTCCAGTCTCCACCAATGTACCTTACGTGCTTTGCCTTATTGAATTTACTGATGAAATGCTTCTTAAGCTCATCGAATAACTTATTAGGTAGGTCTACAGCTTCAATTAACTCATCTACACAGTCCATGATGGGTTTATCGCATACCTCCACTAGCCTACTGAATGTACTCCTCCTTACCCATATCCTCCTGTAGTGATCCCTGTTGTACTTGCTTATATATCCCATATATGTCAATCCACATATATCCTATATATGAGTTAGCTTATAAATATTACAACAGCTGTTCTCACATATATATCCCATATGTTAAAAAACTGTAGGCTTCCTTAGTGCTCCTGCTTTAATCAATAGATCTCTGAGTGCTTCAGAGTAGCTCCTGTAGTCAGCAGCGTACCTCCTGAAGGCTCTGTACAACTCTTCGTCGCATAATATGTATAGCATCCTCTTGCCCTTAGCCTTCATGCTTAACCCGGAGCTCCTGGAATTCCAGGAATTAGTTTATAAGAGTGAGTCAATTATAAGCTTAACCAGGTGATTGTATTGTCTGAGATGCCTGTTCCAATAGAGAAGGTCCAGGCGGGGATAACTGTAGCAGCCCTTGAGAGGAGGGTTGTAAGCTACGTAGACCTAAGCGACACTGAGAGGGAGTACGTTGAGTACGTATTCGACTCAGGAGTAAGACACCTCAGGAAGGTAGCTCCATCAATTGCATCAGACATTGAGAGGCAGAGGGAGCTAGCTGTAAGGATGGCTGGAGTAGCTAAGGCAACTTTCCCAGTGAGGAAGAACTATAACTTCCCAAGCGTTCCTGGAAGCCTTGGAGTAGCATGGCTGTTCCCACAGGCAATAAAGTGGACGGCGACTCCAAGCGCTTCAAACCCATGCTACACCAGTTACAAGGACAACAGTTGGGACATAGATGTAACAGCTGGTACTCCAGCATACTTATTCGGCGATGGGACGAACTTCTACAAGGCTAATCCAACTACAGAGCAACACACATTCATACTAGTGTTTGAGAACGGAGTAATAGAGGTCGGCTCAACGCCAACTATTGAGCAGTTCCACTTAATAAGTGAGGGGAAGAGGGATTACGGAATATACACAGTTGAACCACTAGTTGACATACCAGTTGAGAAGAACGTCTCAATATACCAGTACCCAACGCCTCTAGGAGCTGTATTCATAAGCCACGACAGGGGAATTATGTGGGGCTTCATGCCTAGGACGAGTGGAACTAAGACCATTAAGCTACTGGGACTAGTCTTCTACGAGCACGACTTCGCTTCAACATTTAAGTGGATTTAAGTGATTGGGTGAGTAGCAAGTGATACTAGCTCTAACAGCTGATGGCAAGAAGATAGTATTAGTATCTGCTGCAGGCCCATCATCATATACATCAGGAGGATTAACGGTAACAGTGTCGGAGCTAGAGCACGTTCACGCAGTGCTGTTCGCCTTCATAACTGGCGGATATAAGGTAGGCGGTTTAACTGTGAGCGGGAACAGGGTTACTGTAGTAGTCCACTACTACAACTACCCAGCAGCAGCTGCTGGAACATCAGTTGAAGTGCCGGCTGGAACAGACTTAAGCGGTCAAACGGTAACACTCGTAGTAGTAGGAGTATAGCCTTCCAACTCCAATATTTTTTACTCTAACCCACTTCCTATTCCGTTTGTACAGAGCTGAACCCTAGGCATGTCGTAGACTTAAAAACCTTTGAGTAAAAGCAGTAGGCGGAGAGGGTGGTGTAATTGGATAGAGTAGTTGATTCCCTCGGGTTAGTATTGGAGAACCAGCTCCTAGTGGTGTACATTCCAGCTAGGAACACTGCACTTGTCTTCAGAGTTAAGAGCAGAGTTAACAGAGGCTACGAGACAATAGACTACGGTCCACTGCCACTGGTATCTGGAGAAGTACTGCCAACCTATGAGGGTGGAAGTGAAAGGGTGCCAGCTGACGGAGTCATGCCCGGTAGATCGTACACACAGACTGGTAGGAGCTTCCCATTGAAAGGAGCATTTGATGAAACAGACATGTGGTACGTTCACGAGGATGAAAGGGAGAGGCTGTTCCACGTAATACAGAGGATAACGCCTGAGTTCCTGAGAGCAGACGTTCAAATACCGAGAGGAGTAACGCAGGGGAGGTTCCAGGGAGACAGAGTTGTAACAGGAGTTGACAGGGACTTCGGCTTCGTCAGAGGAAAACTCGAGGTCGTTCACCTGCCGAGATTGAGGTACGGCTATAGGTATGGGAACGACACAAACATGAGTGTCAGAACGTTCGTTAAGTTCACATACGGAGAGTACATAGTTGAAACGCCGAGGGATTCACAGCTGATATTCGACGTACTAACGAGGAGGACTCAAGCTCACTGGGTAACACTACCGATCAGCGTATGGGATCCAGCGATAGAGACAGCGCTGAACTTAACATACGGCTTCACTGGATTCACAGTCTACGGAGTCCACGAGAGGGATAAAGCAATAAGAGAGTACAGTGAGTTACTTAAATCAGTGAAAGCTTGAGGTGATGTGAGTGGGGGAACTGCTCATCCTAAGGGGGGAAACGACGGGCACTGACACAAGTGGAGTAGTTAAACTGGACTCAGACGTACTCTACTCACCAGTTGACTACGTGAGGATATCGAAGGGGTTGAAGTGCAGGATCTGGTTCAAGAAGATCAGTGGAGAGGGTGAGACACTGTTCACACTGCAGTACACAAACGACGTTACAGAGGCAACTCCAACGTGGAGGGATATGCAGCAGGAGAAGCTGGCATCAAAGGGGGAGCTTTCAATAGAGAAGCGTAGGCCACTGGTCCTCAGAGGATTCACTGGTAGAGAGGCGTTCAGAGTAGTGTACACTCAGCCAGTGGCCGTGAAAGCCTACGTAGAGCTAGGAGTTGAGATTGGGGATGAGGGTTGAGTGAAGCAGAGAAAATAGCTGAAGCTCTGAAGAAGGGCAAAATGGTGATAGTGAAGGGGTTTTGCGATAGCAAAGTGAGAATAGAGTTCCCGAAGGACAAAGTTGAAGTAATAGTGAGGAGCTAAAGCCTTGCCCAGTACTGGAGCAGTAAAAGTACCAGGAGTACTGGAGCTTCTCTGGTTATCTGGGGAAATAGAGTTCCTTCATGACACTGGGATATACTATCTTCCACCGGGTCTTGACGTAACGATTACGTGGGCTCCCGATGAGGATCACAAGGTATTCGTGATATTCGCTTTAACCTTCGGTGAACCGAGGAACCTGGAAACAGGCGAAGTGGTCTACACGGACCAAGTTGGGTTCTGGCACAGGGGTATGGGTATGAAGCTACACTGGGATCCCCTGTTGCCGAGCATACTCAACATTACATACCCCCACATAACGCCTGCAACAAAGGAGAACCCATTTGAAATACGCTTCATTAATAGAACGAACATAGTGATATACTTAGATGTCTCCGTCTGGTACATGGAGATGACTAAGAGCAAGTACAGGGATATAGCTGAGTTCATCAAGGGGCTGATGAATTACTACAGAAGGTACTCTGCGTAGTTCTCGCTTTTTAACCACGCTAGCAACACAGTACAATGGTGCCCTGATTGCAGGAGCAAGAGCTTGAGTTAGCTGATAGAGCGAGGCGCTTACTGAGGACTAGGTCTGGCTACGTAGTTGAGGAACCAGTGTACGAGGGAGGTCTTGAACCACTAGTTGCACTCCTACTGCTCCCCTTCCTCCCACTGATACTCCTATACCAAGTTCTATTCAATTTTGCTAAAGCTAGGAGGAGAATAATGATAACAGAGATAGAGAGGACTGAGACAGGCTACAGGATACTCGAGTACGAGGTGTAAGCAGTGGAGTACGCTGATGCACTACTCGAGTACCTGAGCAGAAGACTGGGTCTAAGACCCTGGGTACCAATCATCGTAGCAGAGATAATCGGTGAAAGAGTAGCAAAAGTCATCACTGAGAAACCACCAATTGCACCGCCCAAGCTGACTACAAGAGCGGTTGACCTGAGAGAAGTGCTCGCCGACAGAGAACTAGACCTGCTCGACCTGAGGACAGGGGGCAGACTCCACGAAGCAGTGCTCACCTCGAGTAGTCCAAACTACACGGTTAAACTTGTCGCCGACGGCTTAACGAGGCTGAGAAGGTCGTTCAGGGAGATCCAGTCCCTGAGCCCGTACCTTGAAACCGTGTCAGCCTTCGAGAACAACGGAGTCTTCGTTCTACACCTCAAGGACTACTCCTGGGTCAACTCACTCCACTTCTCAGTTGTACCACACGAACCAGTCCTCTTCC
>JAWAXJ010000004.1:0-19852 GCA_038896955.1 Desulfurococcaceae archaeon | reverse complement strand
GGGACATGCACTATGCTCACGCTGTAGGCTTGACCTGGATACGGCCCCACAACTATTGAGGTACAACATGCTGGTATAACAACTATGATCCTACCTCCAAGAGCTGCTATTAGAGTTTTCCATGCAATTGGAATAGGACAACCTGGGCACGCTGCGTCTCCTGGGTAGAGGTAATCTCTTGATGCATAGGGAAGCGGGGGTTTCACCTTTGACGTGGACGTACTCACGTGTTTCACCTTCTAACCTTCTTCCATGTGAAATAGTTTCTACCTGTGTATTCACCCTTCTCTATTTTATCTATGAACGACTTGAGTATCAAGTAGAAGTCCTCCGGTGAAACGTCTACACCAGCTATTCCTGCTACTACGTTTACTATAACTGGCAACTTCGCGCTATGAAGAGTGAGCCCTGCAACGAGATCGGTATATAATGGTCCCCACGCACCGAAGCTAATAGCTCTGTCGAACACTACGATACCCTTAGTGTTGCTTACGTAATTCCATATATCATCGGCTGGGAATGGTCTGTAATACCTTATTCTTAGAACACCCACCGGGTAACCTTCATTTCTCAGCTTTAATGCCGCCTCAATAAGGTCTCCCGTCCAAGCACCCATAGCAATAGCTATGTACTTGGCATCGTTACAGTTATAGCAACTTACAAGCCCACCGTATCTTCTACCAAACAATTTGCCGTATTCCTCGTCCACCTCCTTTATTACTTTCTTAGAGTTCTCCATAGCTTCCTGTATGCCGTAGAACATGTCCTCTGTATCCTCGGGAAAAGCAAGGTTTCCTAGTCCTATGGGTTCAGTGCCGTCGATAACATAGGGTTGCTTTCTTTCACCTAACCAATCATCAACGAGCTTCTCATCGGGTAAATCCACCGGCGTAGCCGTATGCCCTACAATGAACCCCTCTATACCGACCATAACTGGTAAATACACCAACGGGTGTTCACTTATCTTAAATGCCTGCAGTGTTAGATCGAATGCCTCCTGTGAGTCCATGGCATAAGACATTATCCACCCGGCATCACGCTGATCCACGAAATCGCTGTGATCAGGCCATATATTCCACGGTGTGTTTATTGTTCTTGAAACGATAGCCATAACTACGGGTGCTCTAGCTCTAGAAACCCAGTGTACAACCTCGTGCATGTAGAGTAATCCCTGACTACTCGTTGCTGTGAAGGTTCTAGCACCCGCTATTGATGCACCAAAGCAAGCCGCTAGAGCAGAGTGCTCTGACTCAACTCTGATCATTGTTGCTTTAAGCTCACCTAACTCTATGAGCTCCGATAGCTTTTCCACAATAGGTGTTTGAGGTGTTATTGGATAAGCTGCTATAACTTGGGGTTTCGCGTACTTAACAGCGTACGCTATAGCGTGGTTTCCTGTTAAAGCGAGCCTCTTAACACTCATACTGTTCACCCATGTTCGGGGATCATTGTTATAGCTCTAGCCGGACACACGTCCGCGCATATCCCACAACCCTTGCAGTAATCGTAATCAATTACAGCACCTGATTCAGCCTCAACCCTTATGCAGATCCCCGGGCAGAAGATCTCGCACTGATAACACCTTGTACACTTGTTCGCATCAACGATTGGTTTTTGTGTTCGCCAAAGACCAGTCTTACCAGCAACTCCCTTTACAGGTTTCGAGTGAGGGTATTTCCAGGCTACTACGTTTTCAACTTTCACTTAGATCACCTCACCCAAATACTTGGTTTCGTTGTAAGCTCTAAATGCTGCTTCAACGTTTTTCCTTCCAGCTTTTTCACCAAAGTATTCAATAATAGCTTTCTCTACGCTATTCATGGAGATAATCCCCAGGGCTTTTGAAATTGCACCCAGCATAGGTGTATTCACTAGAGGCCATCCTGCTAAAACAAGCCCCAGTTCTATAGCTATTTTTGTGGCGTTGACGACGTAAACCCGAACAACGTCTTCGCTGCTAAACCATGTCTTATCAACGGTGCTCTCTTCGGTGTTAACAATAAGAATTCCGTTATTTTTTATTCGTGTTTTCCTTACTACGCCCAACTTAAGTAAACTACTATCCAGCACAACAACAACATCTGCTTCTCTTATGTTACTATGCCTTAGAATAGGTTTGTCACTTATTCTTGCATAAGCTACAACAGGTGCACCTCTTCTCTCAGCACCAAAGAATGGAAAGCTCTGTCCATAGAGGTTCTCAAATATCGCTGCTTGAACCAAAATATTCGACGCTGTTACAGCACCCTGACCTCCTCTACCATGAAAAACTATTTCATAAAGCAAATAGCACACCTGAACTAACTAGTACCTGCATATTACACTATGATGTCAGAGGTAATATACGGGTATATACTGTCCATACGTTTATCATATACGTTAACAACTAAAAGCTCTTAAAAGCCTACTATTGGTTTATTGTGTAGTGGTGAATAGTTTGACGATATACTGGGATAGATGCGACTTGTGTGGATTGCACAACCCCACAAAGACCTGCTCACTATTCCCTGAACTCGCCGTTGATCCGCACTGTTGCGTTGCATGTCCATACTGGATGACAACTTGCAAAAACCCTGCATGGAGCTTCAAATCACCACTTAAATCCCCTACTCAGCGCATTAAAGGTATGAGCTTAGAAGAGAGAGAAAAGTTAATGGAGGAGTTAACATCTCTACTTGAAGGAAAAAGTCTTCACTCGAAAACCAAGTAGTACTACACGCGTGGTACAATCCAGTACACGAGTCTGCCTCCGCCTGCAAGCTCGTATTCTACCTTCATGGGTTTACCAGTATCGAACGATACTATCACCTGCTTCGATGCGCTAGCTACTTTTGCGATCGCCACTAGCATGTCAGTACCATAAGTAGATTGCGCTCTTTCCACAGCCGAGGATAGAATTGTGAGCGGGTTTCCTTCTCGAAGTTCACACGTGTACTCTTTGCGCTGCTCCGTTGACCTAATGACTATTTTCCCAGGTTCGTAGATAAAGGTCGCTTCTTCACCTACGAGTTTTAAGTCTCCCACAATGTTCTTTAGATCTTGACTCAGCATTGCAAATGTTACGGAGAGCTCTAGCTCTAGTTCAGGAACAGGCTCAGGAGGTCTAGGGATTATTGGCACGGCGAGTTCTCTCTCAAGCCCACTCTTTCTATCGCGGAGAACTATAATTAGCTCGTTCGTCTCTTTGTTCACGGATATCTGCATTATGTCGTTTCTTGTAGTTCTCCTAATAACTCTTTTAAGCTCTATTGCAGGCACTAATATCGTTGTTTCTTCTTCAACGCTGTACTCTTCAAATACAAGGTTAGGTAGAGTTAATACAGCCATCATGGTTTTATCTGGAGATAAAGCCATTAAGTTAAATGCCTCAAGAGTTACCTGTAGTTGAAGTTCGTCGCTGATCTTAGCCAGCGCTTGAACTACCTGCTTTAACTTGCTTGCATTAGGGTACTGAACCTTAAACACCGTATCCCCTTAATATAGGCTTACAAAACTTCTGATATATAAGTTGGAAGGGTCTTAAGATGAAAATTACGGTAGAGGTAGACCTAGCAAAGTGCTTTCATGTAAAACTTGAACAACATCTCGCAGTAAAGCTCGTTGAGTCCATTATATCAATACACGGTATTACAAAAGACCTCGAAGAAGCGAAGAGAATAATTGAAAACTTCGACGAGTACTACGGTATAGCAAAAAGAAGATATGAAAGCTATTTAGTTGTTCCTAAGGATATCGCTGAATCGATCCGTGGAAGAACTGTAGTTCAGAAGATTAAATTGATAAAAAACGGAGATAATAAAATAGTCGAGTTCGTATTTGATAAAAAAATGCCGAGGGAGCTTTTAGTAAAAGCACTTAACGAGATTGGCTATTCCGAAGTGCTATTCGAGTACAAGGAGTTCTAACTTGGCTTAGACCTTCTTCGGGATTTAGACTGGGGCTTCTTCCTGGTAGTTTTAGCTTTTCTTTCAGCCGTAGTTGACACGCGAACAGGCTTCGTCGCCGGTTTATATAGAGATTTTAAAGCATCTACGGATTCTCGACCCTGGAGTACTTGTTGCCATGTTCTGGACACTTTTACTAGCAATTTCAACTGCTCAACCACTAGTTCTCCTTCCTCTTCTTCAATGACCGTTTCTTCCTTTTCTCCACGAGCCTCCTCATCCTCGCTCCTATACTCTTCCTCGTAGAAAAGCATCGAAGTCACCTTAAACACATAGTCTGGAATTTCTTAATAAACAGTATCTACTAATGGTTCAACAATTAGCCATACTTAATTTTTATGATCTCCTGATTCAATAGGCGAGCTGACAATATACACCTTGTTTAAGCCTGTAATGTGAATTAAGTATGTATGTTGCCTAAGAGTTCTAAGCGCCTCAGCTACTATAGACACTTTATCCCTGAGACTTGTTCCACTGAGTATTTTTGATGCTTCTTCAACGCTTTTCGGATCATTTAGTAAAAAGAACACGCGTGCCCCGGCATTGTTAACGAAATCCCGAGGTATTTTACCTATCTCCTGCGAGATTACGATTAATGAAAATCCAAATTTCCTACTCTCCACAAATAGCCTACTGATGATCTCTCGTGTTACAGCTCTAGGCATCAAACTTCTTGCCTCGTCTAATAACAACTGTATTTTTCTCTTACCCATAGTGTACATTCTGTTCAGTAGAAGATACATTAACGTATCTATGAAGATCGTTTTCGCGAAATCGCTAGCTACTCTGCTTAGATCTATAAGGCTGTCCTGTTCGAGAACGCTGTCTACGCTTAGCCAACACTCCGTACTCAGATTTTCACTTAGCATTTCCAAGTAGGGTATGATACGGCTGTACTCGAAATTCTCTTTGATAAGTCTCTTGCAAACCTCTACGAGCTCTTGGAGCGTGGGCGGATCTCTGCTCCAGGTGGTTGGATCTCTTTGATTTATACCACGTAGGTTGTAAGCTTCCATTATCACCTCTTCAATCATTCTCCTTTGAAGTGGTCCAAGATCAAATATCGTAGATATTATGTGCGCTACCTGCATCGCTCTATCTTTTGGTGAAGCATTTCCTAGTGCAAGTGGATTTACGCCACAGCTTGAGGCATCTATTATCTTAAGCCCTAGCTTATCTTGTAAATCATGGTATTCGCCGTGTAAGTCTATTATAATTACGTTGTAATTGTACTTTCTCTTTGCTTCCTGAACTATGTGTTTGGCCAGGGTTGTTTTACCGGTTCCAGACGACCCTATGATTATGACGTGCGGTGTGTTAAGCTTGTCGAAATCCAGGTAGAGAGGAAACGATTTACTGCTCCAATACCACTCCTCCTTCTCCAGTGTTTTTTTACTTGTAAGCTCTGCTAACACTGTACCCATGTATAAGCCAGTGGTTTTCAACTTAGTGAATTTCGCGTGTACTGATTGTAAGCGTGATGAACCTACGTAACCGATGGACATCAGCATTGGTATTGTACCTAGAAGTCCTGTACCGGAAATAGCGCTCATTAGAAGAATTAAGGACGATTGCTCCATGCTTCTTGAGATCACAGTTAAAAGACCTATTTGAAGTAAAGGTATTATCGCAAATACGATCATCAGTACACCTCCCATCGCATATAAATCCTGTACGCTTGTATATGAGAACGTCCATAGTATGAGAAGAGATAGTGCTAAACTGTGTAGAGAAAGCATGTAAACAACCGCATCAATCTTCACTCTACTCTCTTTATCTCGAACTACACTACTTACTAAATTCTTCAAACCAATGAACAGGTCAATAGTACTAAGTTTTGGTATAGAACCATGTGATATTACCCTCAGTATAAACAAAGCAAATACCAGTATTGCAAACTCGCGAATTAAAACACCGTAGCTTATACGGTCGAAACCGAGCAGAGAGAGCTGAACGATTAAAAGCGCACGGTTCATCAATGCTAGTACTATGTTCCTGGTTATTGCAAGAGATGCGATAAGATGAATCAAGGATACGATGAGATATCCTACGAACTCTACTGCTTGGTTTAGAACCCTCGAGTAGCTTAGCAGGTCGAATAAGCTTATACCTCGAAGCGTCAGTGTGGGTTTCAGTGGACCAGAAGACAGAAAGTACAGTATACAGTTGAAAAACCACAACACATATACAGCGAATAAGTGCCTTCTAACTTCATTATTTAAGCTCATATGGTGTGCCTTGTGCTCCGATTATACTTGATGATATAACCCAGTGTATAATATCTATTCCTAGCGAGATTTTAATCTTGGCATACGTGTATGGAGGATATTAACAAAATAGCTGTCTGCTTAAAAGAACTCGGGTACAGAAACCTCACGGAAATTCAGAGAAGAAGCCTGCGCGAGATTTACAAAAGCACAGGCTCGTTCATAATCGTTGCACCAACAGGTAGCGGTAAGACGGAGGCTGCTATGTTTCCTGTAATGCTTAAGGTATCTCTGAGAAAGCTCAAGCCCACAGCTGTCCTGTACATTACACCGTTGAGAGCTCTGAATAGGGATATAGCGAGTAGACTTGAAAGAATAAGCAAGTGCTTTGGTCTACAGGTAGCTATAAGACACGGAGATACGCCGCAACACGTAAGAAAACTAATAGCTCAAGCTCCTCCACACATACTTGTAACCACACCTGAAACCTTTAATTACATAGTAATTAACGATGAAACTAGGAAACATCTGGTAAATCTGGAGTACATTGTATTAGACGAGTTTAGGGATCTTCTTGAGAATAAACGTGGATTACTTCTCCTCATCAATATCTACCTTCTTGAGAAATACCTGGGTAAAAAGCTTACTAAGATAGCCCTGACAGCGACTTTGAGTAGTAAAGTCGAGGAATATGCAAAGAGGCTTCTAGACCCATACAGCAACAACATCATAGTACTGAGAGATGTATCTACTAGAAACTTAGATGTTAAGGTAGTAGTGCCAGTGTGTAGTAGTGAGTTCTGCGAAGCTTTGAACAAAGACGTCACTGATCTTCAACTCGCCGCTAGATTGGAGACTTTGTTCAAGGCTATCGAGAGTGAGAGGCATATACTAGTTTTTACAAACACTAGGAGTTTAGCCGAAAGGTTAGGAGCTCTGATGAAAAGCTTATCTGAAAAACATGGTTTAGATATTAGCTTGGAGGTTCATCACGGAAGCCTTTCTAAAGCTCACAGAGAGAAAGTAGAATTAGACTTCAAGCATAGGAAGCTTAACGCCTTAATTGCTACTTCGAGTTTAGAGCTTGGAATAGATATAGGGCATGTAAACTATGTTGTTCAGTACATGTCTCCACGACAGGTAGTTAGGCTTGTTCAGAGAATCGGGAGAAGTCGTCATAGAATAGAAGAAGTGAGTAGAGGCGCAATAGTATCAACATCTAACCTGCTCCATCTACTTGAATCTAGTATTATAGCTCTGAAAGCCAAGGAGGGCTTCTTAGAGCATGAGCTTATTTCCAATACCCCACTCGACGTATTAGCGTACGCTATAGCACTTTTCACCTTCATAAATCCAGGTGGAGTTGACGTTGACATGCTCTACGAAGAACTGGTGAAGTATCCTCTCTACTCCAACTTAACAAAAGAAGACTATAGTGAGACCATAAACTACTTAGCATATACACGGGTGGTAAAACTAGAGAAAAACCTGCTTTATCCTACGAGGAAAACCAGGTTATACCTCTACAAGGTGTCAATGATACCGTCTAGTAGAGAAATAAACGTAGTCTCTGTTGATAAAGCAGAAAGAGTTGGTAGCTTAGACGAGGAATACGTAGTACTCTACCTTAATCCAGGGGACCTCCTGGTACTAGCTGGTAAACCCTGGAGAGTTGTAGGGTACGACGATGCAGAAGGTAAGCTGTACGTTGAACCAGCCAAAGCTGATCCCGAGGTAGCCATTATACCACACTGGGAAGGTGAGAACATACCTGTGGATTACCATGTTGCTTATGAAGTAGGAAAAGCCGTGAAGTACATCAAGGAGAACGGAAACCCTCCCGAACACCTAAGAAAACTTGTAGATGGCAACATCGCATGTGAACAAGCCGCTGAGCTTGGGGATAGCCACGTAGTATACGTTGATTATGTACGGAGACCTGGTTTAGTATTAATCAATTTGTACGGTGGATCTAGGCTCAATAACCTGATTAAAGACTTGCTAAAGTACACTATTAAGTCCACATATCCACAGGTTAAATTCCATGTTTACGCTACTCCGTACACTATAGTAGTCAAGTTCGAAGATCCGGTATCCACGGAATTCGCAAAAAGCTTGATCTACAACAAAATTGCTAAGCTATATGAGTATACAAGTAGGAGTTTCATAGAAAAAATCGCAGTAGAGAGCACTACGTGTCTTTGGAGAATATACCAGGTGGCTCAAAGATTTGGAGCAATAACCCCTGAAACTAAGATCAGTAGAAAACTCATTGAAGCGTACGTAAACACTATCATAGGTAAAGAAGCTCTAAGAGAAGTCTTAACAAGAGACTACGATATAGATTCTTTCAAGGAGCTGGCGGATAAGATAAAAAAGAATATTGTCAAAGTGGAGTTCAGAGTTTACGATACGCTCAACAAACACCATATTGTACAATTAAATTACATAGAAATACCAAAATTACTTGATGTAACGCTATTCGATACTTCGAGCTACTACGAGAGACTGCTCAAGAGAAGAATAACCTTGTTATGCATTAATTGCGGGTTCCATAAAGAAGGAGCTGTAAAGGACTTCATGAGTTTATCTAATTACTCGTGTCCCAAATGCGGTTTAGCTACGTTAACTATGGTTAAAGGTGATTTAACAAAAGAAATGGAGGTTGTAAATAAGCTTAGATCAGGCAAAAAGCTCAACCCTGAGGAGCGTAGACTACACGAGGATCTAGCTAAGAGAGCCGTACTTCTCTACAGACATGGTGAAAAAGCGTTATTGGCGTTTGCTGGTAGAGGTGTTGGTACGCAGGAATTGATCAGAATTATAAATAGAGTTCAGCAAGGAGCTGACCTTGTATCCGAGGTAGCTGAGTGCGAGAAGAAGTTCTTGATGGTGAAGAAGTATATTGCAGACAAAGAAGAGGAGTAGCATAACGCTCTTCAGCTAAATCCTACGTCTCGTCTTCCTCTTGAACGCTCTGTAATCATTAAGTAGCAGAGAGAGTACTACTTTCTCGACGAGCTGATCGCTTATAGGGCATATTTCCATGTACACTCTTTTCTCGCTTTCAGACAATTCATTCTTTACTATAGGTCCCTTGGGTGTTAATGCAACGCTACCTTTTCTAGTCCATAGTACACAACTACCACAGTAAACGCAGTTATGCATTCTATAAATGACCTTCAGGACGTCGACAAGGTCTTCGAACAGTTCATCGTTGTAGTTTGATACATTAATGGTGTTGTGCTTGATCATGTACCTAGCGTTCCCCTTCTCGAACACAGGTGGCTCTTTGCTGACAACGATGAAACCTAAACTTCCTATGTTGGCGATAAATACGTCTACTTGATCCTCTGGTAGGAGGTTCTTGTTAAACTGTATTGTGATCTTATCTCCTTCTTTCACAACAGCTAAGGGGGTTAAGCTTGACTTGCTCTTTTCGAGTCTTTGCATGTACTCTTTTCTCCAGTCCATTGAGTATGCTGGAACATGATGCGTTAACCTTTTCTTCGCAGTAGCGGGCGTAAGCCATCTCCACAATCCAAGCTTTATCCACTCCTCGGGCATATTCATTCTATTTTTCCAGGATCTCAGCACGTGCTCCCATCTTCCCCAGAGATCTGGGTACAACTTCTTGGTTTCCTCAAATTCAGCTAAAGCGCATGAAGGGCACATGAAACATCCGAGTCTGTCGAATCCATATGTGTAGAGCTTGTTAAACGGGAGATTGTACTTAAATATGTAGATCCACGTTGAAAGCTGACTCCAGTACTGAATAGGCGTTGTACTCACCATGTGCCTTATCCATTTGTTCCTCCAGACAAGAGGACTTGATGCTCTATCTAGCGACTCGTAAGCTCTTTGACCAACTATGTTGAGACCTCCGTTGAGCCATACAGCCTTAGTTAACTTTGCAATAGGTACTAGTTTAGTTACCTTACAACACCACCGGTAATCCTTACCGGGTGGACCAAATACATCTACTGCTCTCCAGAAGATGTCGCCGGCTGATGCTACGTATAACTTATAACCATAGTAGTTTGCCACGTATTCGACATTGCAGAGGGTTTCAGGCATCTCCAAGCCGGTATCATTGAACAGAATGTCAAGGTCTCCGAATGCTCTATGAGCTAGATCCAGTGCCACGAGACTATCTTTTCCACCGGAATACGATACTACGGGTCTAAGGCTAGAGTACCTGTTGAAAAGTCTTCTCAAGTAGTTGATTGATTTCTCCTCTAGAGTTAAGATACCTTCTTCATTGTATTTTACTAAATCTTGCACTGATGCTGGTTTATCACTGGTTTCCACGGGCGCTGTTTTATCATGAAAAGTTTTTGCGATCACCACTTCGCCTGTTGGTAGTACTTCGCATACTCCTCTTATAGTACCTTTATGATCGATCAGCACGAGCTCTCTAGCACTTGAGCTATACTTCTCCCTTACTACTTTACCGCCGTAGTAGGGAGGATCACCTCTTATTGTGTCAACAAGGTTGTTTTGTACAGCTGTGTAAGCGCCCTGGTAAGTTAACCTGAATCTCCACTTACATTTGTATGGATCGTAGTAGAATTGCCCTACGACGTTTCCTGAAACTACAACTTCGTACATAAGATCCCAGTGTGGAACCTTATTGAGCAGAACTATGCGGTCTTTCACTAGGCGATCGAACAGCTTAGTACTTCCAAACTCGTATGCAATAGCTTCTTTTATTTTCTCTAGGTCCCCAGGAAAAGCAGGTCTTGCATCCCCCGGTTCACTTAATCTAAGTTGATAGAAGAGGTCTAGTTCTTCCTGCTTTGGCTTTACTACAGGTATGTTGCGCCAAGGATCCCAGTAGATTTTCACCGTTTTGGGCCACAATTTTCTCATAGCAGTTCACCGCTGTGTAACTTTCGCCACTCTCTCCTCTAGTTAAGATGCTCATTATTGTGGGTGATAATAGTGAGTGTTGTGGAGTTTGTCAAAGGTTTAATAACAATGGTGGTTATTATAGCTTGGTTTGTTTTTCTACTCGCCTGGGTTATCGGCTGGTTAATAAAAGGTTTACCATTACCGTTCGTGAAAGTTAAGAAGACAGGTAGTAAGATGATCGAGGATGCCCTGTGGGCTGCTTTCTGGTTAGCCATGGGAACGACGGTATTCGCGATCATATCTTACATTACATCGTCAATTCAGTTGCCAATGCCACAACCACCTCAAATGCCTTAGCACTTGTTCACAGAAACGGTGCCGTTTTTAATGGACTTGCTAAATCTGGCATTCTATCTCTCTGTACTATCCTACTGCTTAGGTCTTCTACTAAAAGCTTTGCCTCTGCCGTTTATTAGCATTAAGAAGCTAGGTAGAAGTCTAGTTGCCGATGGATTATTCTCTGCGACTCTGGTGTTCTCATACAACTTGATATTTCGGTTAATGGAGTACTTGGGACGTGTACTAGGTAGTGATTGGATCGCGTTCGGCTACTGGTTAACAGACAGGATATCCATGATCACAAACCTTCTGGCAGTTCTCAAGGCTCTAGGTATTGCTTTAGATAAACTAGGTTTCAGGTTTATTACCTCAGTTATTTTAACTCCGATAACCAATTTGGTTACATCATCCTATATGATGCTCCTATTTATTCTAGTAATAGCAACTGTTCTATTCACGTCTTTTAAACTACTAATGGCTCTAGGGCTCGTATTACACGCTGTTCCATTCAAATTAACCAGGAGCGTTGGATCAACGATACTATCCTTCGCAATAGTGTTTATTCTAGGAATACCACTAATGCCCGCCTTTTCGTCTCTGATCATTAGCGGTGTTCAACCACCACTGAGGTACAAGGAACCAGTGTGTACGGCTAGTCTTAGATTAGTGGATGCTTCTAGGACTTCCATGGGTCCTGCTGTAATTGAAGGTTATGATTCTAGAACAGGAGAGTTACTTTACAAGTACAAACTTAATGAGCAAGGTGAACTTGTTGTTTCAGCTGGTTTGGGGTTTCCGTGTAGAAACCACACGATCGTATTTGATATAGCCAATAACACATACATAGCAACCTTCAGAAGAAGTAATGAGGAGCCTATAAACAGAACATACCAAGTTGTGGATGGAGTATTCCTTGCCCCCAATAGATTCGTGTTCTTTAGCTCTAATATAACAATACTAGGAGTGGAGAGAACCGATAGAGTTGTTCAGGTACAGCTACACACGGGTGTAGATGGTTCTATAGAAATATACACGGAAAGTGAAGATGGTGTTACAATTTACTTAAACAACACTGTTATTCCAAGTCCAAGTAGAAGAATAGGAGAATGGTATGGTGTCTGGTACTCCATCTACGAGATTTCAATAAATCCGGGCACTTACAACTTAACCATAGTCCTGGACTTCTACAAGACCACACCAATAAACGTAGCCATAGAGCCTTTCATACTGAAAGCTGTGGAAGTGGATGTGTTCTCACCTGAGGCTTTATTTGTATACGCTGTGTATGGCTTCATCGAGCTGGTACTACTTCCCATGATCTACATGGGTATTCTCATCGCGATCTCCATAAGTGTAGCAAGGTTACTCGGCGGATACTCTAGTACGATTATGAGGTTGGCGGCTGGTAATTTATGAGTAGGAAAACCAATGTTGTTAAACTACTAGTCATGTCGATAGTTGCTACGTATGGTACAATCGAGTACTACTTTACTGGTGATATACTCTACTTAATACTATCTGCAGTGTTTCTTACGGTACTAATACTTGTTCACAAGGAGGTTGATAACCGTGAAGCTCCTCGCTAAGTTTTTAACAGAGCTAGGGTTCAAAATTATACAATTAAAAATAAGGAATGTTGAGGTAGATCCCCCGGACTTGATTATTCAATACCCTAGCGGAGTTGTTTTAAGCAGAATACTCATATGCAGAGATACAGAGTATGATGTTGAAGAACTTCTGAGTGAACGCAGTAAAACCATATTTGAGGAATACGTAGCTCTGCTCAAGTCCTTGCCATCGAGTGTTCACTTGTATCTTTACAAGGAGGAGTTCGACCTGGATAGATATCTAAAGAATCTCAAGAACTCTATATTGAATACGCAAGCTGACCTCGAACTCGTTCAGAGTGAAACAGAAAAACTTAAACTTAGAGTTAAGCTTGATAAGCTGAAGACCTTGTATCATGCTATAATTGAAGGCAAACCTTTTCTAAAGATATCACTTGCTGTAGTGTTTAGAATTGATGCAAAAGATAAAAGTACAGCCAAGAGCATGGCTGACTACTACGAGTCGATTGTTACGTCTGTTTTCAAGAACAGTTTTGGACTCCGACTTGAAAGAGCGGGTTATAGTGAAATAGCTTCGTTCATTCTCAGTGTTCTTGGTTTAAATGCAAAAACAGAGTTATCAAGCATTCACATCGAAGCAGATAGGCTTTCGTATTTTCAACCGGTAACACTAGACAAACCCATGATCGATGAACCCGGAATTCTGATAGGTTTCGAGAAGAACACTATGCATCCCGTTGTTCTCCAACTTAAGTACTTGTATCACCACATAGCCGTTATTGGTCCAACTGGGAGAGGAAAATCCACACTACTAGCGTCTCTAGTAGAGCAGGTTGTCTCGGAGGGGTTTTCAGATATTGTTATTATAGACTTTAAGGGTGATCTTCGTCATTACATCTCGGATGAACTTATACCTGTTCTCACCCCGGATAATGCACCAATAAACATCTTAAATCCTCCTCCAGGTATTGAGTACATGAGCTGGAGAGGGGTTGTCGTAGAATCCTTATCTCACGCTGGTGGAATAAGTCCCGAGATTGTTCTAAAAGCATTAGTTGTCGTGGAGAGAGACCCAAAGGAAGCTTCAAAGAATCCTTCCGCATCCGTTATTATACCATTCGTAGAGTTCATTGAAGTAAACACGGATTACGAGTGGATTAAAAAGCACCTAGCACGAGGCAACGCGCTCGTTTTAATAAACCTCGAAGGTAGAGGTACAACTTTCCAGAACACATATGCATCGCTACTTCTCGGAATAGTGAGGCATCTATTACTTAGAGAAAGCAGCGAGAAGGGTCTCCTCCTGCTAGTAGACGATGCATGGAGAATACTCAAATTGAAGACACTACTAGAGATCGTCCGTGAGGGTAGGAGTAGAAAGTTGGGCGTAGTGGTATCCTCCCAAGGTCCCGAAGACTTCCCTAACGAAATACTGGAGAACATCTATAACATACTAGTCTTCGGGTCTAAGAACGAGGAGTATCTGGACAAAGTGAGGAAAATACTCGGAATAAAGCCGGAACTGGCATCAGTGTTATCTAAGCTGAGCGTAGGTGAAGCTATATACGTTAACGCTGTCCTAAAGAATGCTAAGGTGCTGAACATTCATACTCCACTAAAACTTAGAACTCTGCAAAAGCGCTAAGCAGGTATAAAACTGGATTACTCTGTATTGTTTTTAACGAAAATAGAAACAGGTGAAACTGTATGGGTGGTAGGCAGAAGACAACCATATTCATGATGAAGGAGACCACTAAGAAAACAGAGGAAGAGAGATCAAAGGAGACCAGAGAAAAAGCCAAGGAAAAGTCCAAGCAGCAGAAAAGTGAGGAGAAAAAGTAGAACAAGCGTATCCGTAGTGTGTAGTTGATGGTAAAAACGAGAATTCGCGTTGCACTACCGAGTAGTATATTAAGCGTTGAACCTTCTCTTATACAGAAGTCTTTTAGAGTTCATCAGGTAGCCAGATGGACCTCGATATTCGGAGTAAGCGAGGTAGTGTTCTACAAAGATTTTTCAACGAGTACTGAAGAATTCAACGAACATCTGCGTATTATACGAGAGCACTGGAAATACCTGTTTACACCTCCTTATCTACGTAAAATACTGGTACCTCTCTCACCTGAATTGAAATATGCTGGTATGTTGCCACCTATAAGGTTAAACGTGTTTAACGTTAGCAGAAAACCCATTTCAGGTGAAGAGAGATTAGCATACGTATTCCGGGGTAGTAATGGTGAGCTGAAAGCCCACTTAGGAAGCGTAGAACCCTTTAAAATAATCGGAGAATGCAGTAAAGTAAACAGTGTGGTCCTTGTTAAGGTAATAAGCAGTGAAAACCGGGAAGCTGTATGCCTAGACAAAGAGGTCTATAGAGGTCCCGTACTAGCTTCCACGAGCAGTTTAAAAGAGACTGTAACCAGGTATCGTGGAATAGTTGATTACATTATAGTCACAGACAGAAAAGGCTCTGTTCCCACGCTTCACGAGGTCGAGGGGATGAGAGGACGCGACTTGCTAATACTGTTCGGTAGTCCTAAGTACGATCTGTTTGAGCTATCCGAGCAAGAACACTTCAGGATACAAGACTACGCTGACTTCATCTGGAACACTGTTCCAGAGCAAAAAGTCGCCACGGTTAGAACAGAGGAAGCTCTCATAATAACTCTCGCAATAGTGAACATATACTTAAAAGGTATATAGGAATCTGTTTCGTTGTGGAGTATAAAAGGTACTCACGTTTAGTAGATAGGTAGTATGCTTATCATGGTGACTTAGCTTGGGCCATAGGAAGTTAAGTGCTCCAAGACATGGAAGTCTAGGAGTAAGACCACGCAAGAGAGCGGAAGAACTTACACCTCGGATTAAAAGTTGGCCTGAAACCAGCTGGTTTGATATCGTAGTTGAAAAGTACAGCAAAGAAGCTCTTGAGAGGAACATCTCGAGTAAACCTCTTCTGCTTGCTTACCCGGTCTACAAGGCTGGAATGACCCATGCTATCATAATTGAAGATAGACCAAACACCCCGTTCACAGGTAAGGAGGTATTTGTACCTATAACGGTACTTGATGCTCCTCCTATACTAGTTGTTGGTATTAGAACATATGCCCGAGATGAGAACGGTTACTTAAAAACCATGGGCGAAGCCTGGAGAAACCCCGTTGATGCGCTAATTAAGGCTACAGAAACCTTTTATTCAAGTAATCCACTGTGGACCCTCAGTCCAAAGGAGGTAGCTAGAAAGTATCTTCACGGACTTAGGAAGGTTAACCACGGCCTTGTAAAACCTGACCCTAACAGTGAACTCGGTTATAAGTTCGTCGCTGAATCTAGCGAAGAGGAGCTTAAGAAGGTGTTAAGTGGGGATATAGTAGAGGTAAGAGCGATTGTCACTACGGTACCCCCCTTATCCGGTATCGGCAAGAAGAAGGCAGAAATACTCGAGGTGAAAATACACGGCGGAAACCTAGACGAAGTCGTAAAGTATGCGGAGTCCATACTAGGTTCCTACCTTACACCATACGACGTGTTTCTTGAAGGTCAGTTCGTGGATGTAATAGGTGTTACGAAGGGTCACGGGTTCCAGGGGGTAATAAAAAGGTTCGGCGTTAAGGAACTCCCGAGGTGGCATAAACACAGAAAAGGCAGTAGAAAGGTTGGAACTAGAGGTCCAGCGTTCACCTACTCTATGAGCGAGGTGCCGCAAGCTGGTCAAATGGGCTTCCACAGGAGAACGGAGTTTAACAAGAGGATTGTAAAAATCGGTACATTTGGTCCTGAGGTTGTAGTGAAAGGTGGTTTCCTACATTATGGTCTAATATACGGTCCATACATACTTCTGAAGGGTTCAACCATAGGACCAGCTAAGAGGTTACTTATACTAAGGCACCCGATAAGGCCTCCGCACAAGTGGATCCCGATCTCAGCGCCTAAAATAGTCTACTTGAGCTTAGAGAGTAAACAAGGTGCTTAGGTGGTAAAAGTGAAGCCCGTAGTTGCGATTAAAGATCCACGGTTAGAAGTTGAGAAGCTCACTGCGTATTTGTTCGACGTGAACGGTAATGTAATCAAAGAAATAGAGCTACCTAGCATATTCTACTACCCAGTAAGAAAAGACATCATAAACCGTGCTTTCCTTTCAGCGTTTACCGCTATGCTACAACCAAAGGGTAGAGATCCTCTTGCAGGTAAAAGGACAACGGCCAGATTCTGGGGTGTAGGATACGGGTTATCACGTGTTCCAAGGTTACCTGATGGTACAGCTAGATTCGTGCCGTTTGCACGAAAAGGAAGATTAGCGTTTCCTCCAAGACCTGATAGGAATATACACGAAGAAGTGAACAAACAGGAGAGAATTAGTGCAATTATTTCAGCATTAGCCGCTACAGCGAGAGTAAATATCGTCAGAGAACGTGGACATGTCTTTACAGTTGATAAGCTACCAGTTGTAGTTGAAGATGCTGTTGAAACAGCCTACGCTAGAACAAAGGATGTTAAGTACTACCTCGAGAAGATAGGCGTCTGGACGGACATCGAGAGAAGCTACGATAGAATTAGAATAAGAGCTGGAAAAGGAAAAATGAGGGGAAGAAGGTACACTGAGCCAAGGAGTGTTCTCTTCATACTATCCAGCTACCTAACACCCTTTGCTAAAGCCGTAAGAAATCTGCCCGGCGTAGATATCGCAACACCAAGTAATCTAAGTATTCTACACTTAGCACCAGGAGGAGTGCCCGGACGTCTTACTGTCATAACACTGCCTGCGCTGGAAAAGATCGCAAAGAAGTACGAGGTGATCTACATATGACAGCAGACAGTGAGGAGAAAAGATACCTAAGAATTATCCTAAGACCTCTTCAAACAGAGAAAGCCTTGTGGCTCATAGATAAGCAGAACACGCTTACATTTATAGTTGATATAAACGCAACAAAACACGACATTAAAAGAGCTGTTGAAGCTCTATTCGGAGTAAAGGTTGAAAGTGTTAGAACATTAATAACTGCAACCGGCGAGAAGAAAGCTTACGTAAAACTATCGCCAGAATTCAAAGCATCCGAAGTAGCAACAAAGCTTGGTATAATGTAGTGGTGGTGATCCGGAGTGGGTAAGAGAATAATAGTACAAAGACGTGGTAGAGGATCACCAACTTGGAGAACACCTGACCATTTGCACATAGCTCCAGCCAGGTATCCTTTACTCGATCCAAACAAAACGTACAAAGCCGTAATTAAAGAACTTATTCACGACCCTGGTAGATGGGTGCCTTTGGCAGAAGTAGAGCTTGAAAGTGGAGAAGTGTTCTATGCACCAGCCGTTGAAGGAATGTACAAGGGACAGATAATAGAAATAGGACCAGGCGCAAGAGTGGCTAATGGTAACATTCTACCTATAGGCATGATACCAGAGGGAGCACAAGTGTCGAACATCGAGAAGATCTACGGAGACGGTGGCAGATATGCTAGAGCCAGTGGAGCCTACGGTATAGTGCTAGGAAAATCCGGGGATAAGGTAAAGGTTCAACTACCCAGCGGTAAGGTGATCGAAGTTTCAAGTCAGGCGAGAGCTATGATAGGGGTAATAGCCGGAGGAGGAAGACTTGAGAAGCCTCTGCTAAAAGCAGGTGCAGCTTACTACAAGTGGAAGGCGAAAAGCTACTGGTGGCCCAGAGTAAGAGGTGTAGCAATGAACCCAGTATCTCACCCGCATGGAGGTGGTAGACATGTTGGTAGACCAACGACAGTGGCTAGGACAACACCCCCCGGAAGAAAAGTTGGACACATCGCAGCGAGAAGAACAGGTAGAAAACGTGGAAAAGTTCGGTAGGTGTTATCAGTGTCTGCTTTATTACCTATTGCAAGATATAAGCTTTTTGAACTAGAGGTTAAAGAAGAATACGTGCTTATTCAGAGGTGTCGTTGTACATGAGTACTTCACAGACTAAGCAACCGTTGAGATTACCTCCACATCTGCAGGACATACCACCAGAGTGGAAGAGATTCAAGTACAGAGGTAAAACACTAGAGGAGTTGCTAACAATGTCTCTAGACGAGTTTGCAAAGCTTCTACCAGCAAGACAGCGAAGAAGCTTGACTAGAGGTTTTACGAAGGAGCAGATTAAGCTTCTCGCAAAGATCAGAAAAGTGATAAGGGACCCCGAGAAAGCCAAGAAAACCGTTATAAAAACGCATGTGAGAGACATGGTAATTCTGCCTGAAATGGTTGGATTAACCTTTGCAGTATACAATGGCAAGGAGTACGTACAGTTCAAGGTCTTACCAGAGATGATCGGACACAGGCTCGGCGAGTTCAGCTCAAGTACGAAGAAAGTTACACATGGAGAGCCTGGGCTCAAAGCTACCAAGAGCAGCAGGTTTATTGCTATGAAGTAGGCGACGTTTATGCCAACTTGGAACTACTCAGTTGAAATAAGAGAGGATGCCAAAATCGCTAAGGCTGTACGATACGATATTCCAGTATCAATCAAGTATATGAGAGAGATCGCTAACACCATAAAAGGCATGAAGCTCGTAGACGCCATTAAGTTCCTGGAAGACGTTGTTAAGTTAAAGCAACCGGTCCCCTTTAAAAGGTATCACGGTAAACTCAGCCATAAGCGAGGGTTAGCAGATAGGTTCAAATGGCCTATTGGACGATACCCTGTGAAGGGGGCCAAATACACCCTTGAACTCCTGCAAAACGTGAAAGCAAACGCTGAGAACAAGGGTCTTGACGTAAATAAACTTGTAATAAAGCATATCATTGCACATAGAGGACCTACTTTGAAGAGGTACATGCCAAGAGCATTCGGGCGTGCTACTCCTAAATTCCGTAGAACAACGCATATGGAGATTATAGTAGAAGAGGTTGGTTAGGAGTGGTTGGCGTAGGACCCAAGATCAAGAGCTACTTTCTAAGCTATGGGTTAAAGAAAGTAATGGTT
>JAWAXJ010000003.1:0-19993 GCA_038896955.1 Desulfurococcaceae archaeon | reverse complement strand
CTGATCGGGGTTAAGCTTGCTCTCCTTCTCCATGATCCACCGAGCAAGATGTGGACTCCGAGAACTAGAAAAAGCCACGAGGAGGTTGCTGAGGAGTTCACGGAGAACGTTCTTCGTGGTACGCGCCTCATGGACCTTTACAAAGAAGCCAAGAACAGGTACTGGGGCCTGGTGAAAAACGCTGATATCATTGCTTCTTCCTTCGATAGGTGGATACTTCTACGTGAGTCTCGGTACGAGTACTACGTGCACTACGATCATCTCCACAACATTTTCAACCCGGTGGTCAAAACCGAGCTGAAGGCTCCAAGCGATATCCAAAGCTCCATGAAGATGGTCTCGGAGATCCTCAACACGTGGCTGAAAGAGCCGCAGAGCATTCTGGAAAAACACGCGATCAACCCTTACACTTCACTGTACAACGTGCTGTACGCTACCCTGGAGCTTGCGTGGTACGCGCTCGGTCTGCACCCTAGTCTCGCAGATACACGTACACCCACGCACACGATCTTCGACCACCTCTACGCATCAGCGAGCGTGGCTAACATCGTTGATGGGGGTGAGATTAAAGGGTACTACGTTATAATCGACTACCCAGGAGTTCAGAGGTTTGTTCTTTCAGGCAGAAAAGCGGGAGACTTCTGGGCAGCAAGCTGGTTGCTCTCAAACCTAGTGTGGGGCACCGGTTTGAAGTTCGCTGGTAGGTACGGTCTTGACGTAATCCTGACGCCGTCACCCAGGTTGAACCCGTACACGTTTAAGTACGTAGCGAGCATTCTAAGCGGTCGGGACAATCCCTACATTGCCGTTTGCCCAGAGCGCAGTGATGAGAATAGCCTGCTAAGCAATATATGTGAGCATGTCAGAGCCGTCTATGGTTTGAAGTCTGTAGGAGATCTGAACGTGATGATGAGTCAACCGCTCGTTCCCGCAACAATGACCATGCTGTTGCCTAGCTCAAGTGCGAAGAACCCCCGAGAGCTAGCTGAGAACGTACACAGGGAGTATGTTAACGTGTGGAAGGAAATACTCGAAGCTGTACGTAACTCTCTAGCCGTGTATCCCAGCAAGCCGCTCCAGGCGTATCTAGTGAAGTATTTGAGCGAGGGAAATCTAGAGTTATTCGAGACCCCGCCTACTGGTCTCAGAGTAACTGTTGTAGACGTAGCTTCCGTGTACGAGAGCTTGAAGGAATGCATCGAGAGGAACAAGGAGGAGTCCTGTAGAAGAGTGCTGCTTGAACCACGCAGAGAAGAACTAGAGAGGTTGACCAAGAAATGGGGTTCCAGGGATTTATACTCAGAGGTGGCTCGTAAGCTACTGTACCACCTCCTTACGACTAGGGGCCTAGCCTTGGCTGGAATACACGGCTACATCATTACTCCCATACCCAGGTCCTTCTACTATGAAGAGGGGCACGGCGGAGGGCTCTCGTACGTAGTTGAGTACGATATACCGTGCAGTATTTGCGGCGACGAACCTGCCCTCCTCAAGTTCTCAAAGGTGTTCAGAGACGGCTGGAGATTAGACTACGGAGATGATACTCGGCGGGATATCGAGGAGAAAATAGGGATGAAGCTCGATGAAACAAGCCTTAGAGAGTTCGCGAAGATCTTTAAGCCGGGTGAAGCGATAGGACCATACTGCTTACTGAAGAGAGCAGTATATATCGCCTTCAGGAGCAGAACAGCTGTTTACTACTCAACAGACGATGTTGCCCTAATGCAAGTATCAAGCTTTGCGAACGAGGACAAGTACAAGAACTCCTTTAATAGAGTTATTGAGGTTGCCGCATCTAAGCTCGGCGAAAAGCTTGGCACAACCCCCACTACGAAGGAGGTCATCGAAAGGAAGATCCTCGAAATCTATGACTATAGATCGAACCCGGTTGACTACGTGAAATCCATAGGCACGAAGGACTTGGAAGACGCATCCGCGGAACTCGGGGTGTCATACGAAAGGTTTATCGGCGATCTACGGAATGCTATAAGTGAGTCCTGCACCGAGGTCTTCAATAAGGAAGTCAGTAAAGTGCCTGAGCTGCTCAAAGACGTAGCAGAAAAACTGTTCAAGCTGAAGCTAGCAGAACGCGGCGACGAGTTCCTCGAGCTTGTACTAAAGGTGACCTCAGCTGATCCGAGGAGAGCTCTGGAAGCAGTTTGTAACGCCGTAGTACCTTCAACGAGTTATGCGGTAGTTAAAGCGGATGCGGATAATATTGGAAGAATTCTATCTGGGGCATGGGTTGAGCGGGGTAAACTACCAGAGTACCTAAGGGAGTACGCTGAAGCTATCCTGAACAGTATAGTTGAAAAAGCCGAAGTAATCCCAGAGCGATCCAGAGGCGAGGTAATTGATGAGCTGAGGAAAGCCTACGCGATCATGGGTGAACTAATGACGAGCCTAGGGCTCGAAGAAGTTCCCGTGACACCAGCGCTACATGCTTCTGTATCGCTTTCCCTGGTCCTCAGCGCCGTTGAGGACTACAGGGTCTCAAGGGAGATGAACGGAATGCTAGTGTACTCCGGCGGTGACGACCTGCTGGCTTTCTACCCGGTGCAAACAGCACTATCCGCTTCTCGAGAGCACAGATTAAGGTTTACTGAAGGAGGGTTCAAGCGCGTCTTTAATCCGCGTTCACAACCACCCGCGTGCGAGATTCCGGTAGCGTCTTCTCTGATGACGGGCAGGTCCGTGTCTGTTAGATTCGTTAACATCAAGGACGTGATGAGCGAGGAGGTCTCCATATCGCACGAACTCGTGGAAGAATACGCCAAGAACTCCGGGTGGATTATGAAGATTGATGTGCACGGTGAAAAGACGAGTAAGGAGGTTGTTGAATTGGTCGAAAAGGATTCAATCGTCGTCTCCGACTCGAGAGCAGGCATCATCACCGTTCTCCCCAACAGGCTTACCCAAAACGTTCTACTAGAGTACGCAACCTCTATCTACAGTCACATTGATAAACTAAGCCTAGCGCTTCTAGCGAACATCGTATCGAGAGGCCTGCCCGAGGACCTCAGGAACTACCTTGGCGATATGCAGGAAGCTCTGAGAGCGGGTTTTGGCAGTATCCTCGAGTATGTTCTCGGGAGAAACGTAAAAATAGGCGAACAGCTCAGGCGTGATAAGGAGAGTTTAATTCGCAGTTTGCTGGACGAGCTACACGTAGTTAAGGGAAGAATTAGAGATCGCGATGTTGACCTAGCGATGAGCTACTTCGTTGATCTCCTTTCAATACTTCGACGGTACGTGGGGTGAAATCGTTGAGGTTTCTCGTTGTTGAGCCTCTCGAGCCCCTGGCGATCTCCAGGAGCATGATAGGTGGCATCAGGTTCTACGCTCCGGTTTCAGTAAGTTTCCCAGTTCCCCAGCCCACCACAGTGCTAGGCGTTCTCGGCTCGCTTCTCGGAGCTAGTGTTCCCTCGGGCATATCGGTGAACAAGCTAGATGATCTGAAGTCCGTAGCTCGATATGTTAGAAACAATTTGAGGTGTGGAGTACCATTAATGAAAGGTCCTTTCCTCGCTGTGAAAGACAGCCCAGTTAGGTTGTACATTCCGGTAGGTGGTGACATTTATGTCCCAGCAGAATACGCTGAAAGAGCTATTAGAAGAGTAGAAGGGGCCGGTGACCCCTTCTTCTATGTAGACCTAAGTTTATGCTATGAGGAAAGTGGTTACTGCATCGTAGCCGAATCCACGACTATGGTGGGTGTATCGCTGAAGAGGACCGGTAACATGGATGAAAAAGTAGTTAGGCCGGGTTACATGTACAAGTACCCGTTGGTTACTTACTTGGACTTGAAGGAGCGGAAACCCGTTGATGCGTGCACTGTGTACGTGCTAAACTGCGAGAAAGGTATTGGAGAGGCGGTAGCACGCGTTGGCGGTGAACATCGAGTTGCGTTGGTTAGAACTGTCGAGCTAAGCCCGAATGCGAGTGGGAGCGTGGTCAGCAGAGTTAAAAACCCACTGGAGGACCTCGAGCCCGGTGTTTACTTAGCTGTCAGCTACGTACCCATCGTACCGGTTAGCCACAATGTAATAACTCTTGATCCAAGCAAGCTGAGGGGGCTAGAGTTCCTGAGGATAAGCGAGGGAGATTCAGGTCAGATAGTAGGTATACCTCCACTCCTAAAGCATACCAGTGCTAGGTTAACTCGCCGAGCATATATCTCGAAGATCAGAGTAGAGAGGCTGGGCCTGGGGTATTCAGAGGCTCTTGGCAAACGTAGACCGCAGGTACTTGCACTTGTGCCCGGAACACTAGTAAAGCTCAAGAGGAAGGCGTCAGCAAGTTCGAGCTCCGAAATTATCACGACCCTCTGGGACATAGGATACGCTTCTCTCTACAAAATTCAAGACGCCTAAAAGTAGTTCTTAGGGTTAGGTGAATAAGACTTATATATTACAGCGTCATAGCTTAAATGTGGGATTAACATATGTACCGTGGCAAATTTCTCCTGTTCCTCAGAACACTAACTCCAACCCACGTTGGTCTTGGTCGTGGATACGCGGGTTACGTTGATCAGCCCATTCAGCGAGACGAGTTCGGCTTTCCAACAATATGGTCGAGTAGCCTCAAGGGCGCCATCAAGGCTAACATTACAGGTGAAGTGAGGAGATGCCTGGGCCCCGACCCAGATGAGCTCGAGCCGGCTTCAATGAAGCAATCAAGAGTAACCTTTACCGACGCTAAACTCCTGTTAATACCAGTTAGAGTCATCAGCGGCGTGTATGCCTATGCAACTTCATTGCACCTACTAGAGCGGTTCTCAAAGTACGTTGAGGCTCTGCAAAGTGGAGAGGAAGCTAAGGGTAAAAAGAAGGATAGGAAGAGCTTTCTAGAGGAAATGTTCGAAAGTATAGACAAGAATCTCCTTGATGAGCTACGCAACGGTAAGGTGGAGGCTATCACGAGCTCTAAGAACTTAGTAAGAGGCAATTACCTCATAGCTAATGAGACCCCACTAAACGCGCAAGTTGTTGAGAAACTTGGAGACCCTCTCGTAAACCTCATGCCAGACGAGCTAAGAAGCAAGATCAAAGACAAGCTCGTAGTGGTTACGGACGCGAACAACGTTTCGTTGAACCTCGTAAATAAGAGCATCATAGTGCAGCATAGAGTAAGGCTTAGGAGAGACACTAAAACGGTAGAGCATGGTCCATGGAGCGAAGAGTATCTACCATCCGAGACCATCCTAGTATCATTAGTTCTATGCAGAGAAAGCCCTCAAGCGCAACAACAGGAGCAGGGTTCACCGCGGTGCGATGCGAACACTGTTAAGACAGCGCTAGAGAATATCGGTGTGCTCTTCGTTGGAGGAATGGAAACCATAGGTAGAGGACTTCTCAAGGTATATGTCGTCGAGGGGTTAAAAGCATGATCACTAAAGATCTTGTATCGGAAATCCTCACCTGCATCGATACCGTCAAGAAGACGCTGGAGCAGGATAAAAAGGATGTTCTTAAAGCATTCAGAATAAGAGCTCGCGAGGCACCATCCATTATCTTCACAAACGGATTGACATACACAATAGTCTATATGGCCTCCAGAAGCAGCGCTGAAGCAGTTGAACTAGGTTTAAGCAAGAGCAAGTGCGAGGAAGTTCTAAACGATCTACTGATTAAGCACAAGGGGGACGTGGGGGTAGAAAAATTCAGCCATGCGCTGTACATCTCGCTATTCTCGTATCTCCTCAATAAGGCAGTATCCATTCAGCACCCCTCGGATAAAGCTGTGTCAGCTAGTACCTCTAAATTCACAGCTTTCGTTGATAGGTCTCTAAAAGATCCCGTTCTCGAGAAAACAGCCCTAGATATTAGCGAGTGGATGAAAAGGATAGCTGAAGCACTGATCCCCTCCTAGGAAGGGTGCTCTCGATGAGCTCACTTAAAGTACCTACCGTGAGAATACACGTGAAGAACTCCACTCCAATGCTCGTGGGCTGGTATGAACCTTCGATTCAGGACCATAAGATGGGTATTAGACCAACAGAGATCAAGGGCTTGTGGAGGTGGTGGGCTAGAGCTCTTGTTGGTGGAATTCTATATGATTTGGGATACCTAAGATGTGAGCGCGACGAACACGCCCTGTGCAAACCCTCGCGAGACTCTGTTAAACTCATCTCCAGAATCGTGGGGGATGAACTAGGGTTGGGGTCGACGAGCAAAGCATCCATTTTCAGACTTTACACTCAACGAAAGAGCAGCGCAAATTTCACAGACACAAAATCCGGAGAACCCACCGATGAGAGCGGATCGCGCGAATATGCCTCGGAGATGATAATACGTAAACATGGACTAGCCGAAGGGCAGGAGTTCGACATAGTAGTCGAGATCGTTGGGAGGAGGGGTGGGATTAGTGACGTGAGCGCTGCCACAGCTCTGAGGACACTAATACTCGCGCTTCAGCTCATGGGAGTTGGAAGAAGCGCGAGGCGCGGCTTCGGAAGCCTCGATATAGTTAGAATAGATGCAGATGCGGAAGCACCTGAGCTCGTGAAGCAAATCTCTTCGCAAAGAAACTTAAGAAGCTTTATCAACGGGATCTATGAGAGTTGTAAAAGCGTAGTAGAGGAGACTGTAACCAAGTACGAGAAAGAATGCAGAGAGCAACGCGTTGGAACCGCTTGCAACAGCTCTCTACCGCCAATGCCTGTACTCTCGAAGTGTAAAGTGAGGGGCTTGCCCATCTCAACGATCAAGATCTACAGTGCTCCAAGAGACGCGTTCAAATACTTCTGTGAATTCTTCGTTAAGAAAAAGCGCTTAGAATACCTAAAATCTAGTGACCTGGAACAGTACGAGTGGTTCTTGGGTCTTCCTCGGCAACATGTATACCACGAAGCTAGGAGAGCATCTCCGATACTCCTAGCATTTCATGGGGAAGAAAACGCCTTCGGGAACGGCGCTTTCGTAACCATGTTTCTGTCCTGTGATTGGCCTAAAAAAGTGACAAGAGGCATGGATGACATCATGAACGCCTACCGAATCTTCATGGACAAATTCGACCAATACGTTAGGGAAGTTAGGGAAAAAAGTAAGAAGGTAGGAATAGGGGGTCCTATTGAGGTATGGCCCTAGAACCAAGAGAGAGGGGCCACGCGAAAAACGAAGAGAATTCGAGAAAGAGCTGGAGGGTTTCATTAGGAAACTAGTCAAGGAGTACGTGAGCAAAGACCCGGCGAACACGAACATAGTTTCGCTCATGTTCTACGCGTTCGTGGAAGCAGGTACCAAGTTCCTGAGATCACCTCATGCTGAGAACTTCGTCTCAATATTCTCGAGAACACTTGCTGACAGCTTAACGAAATCGAAAGCCTTCGAGTGCTCACGCTACAAGCGGGTCTTCGAGGAGGTTCAAGCTATCTTCGACGAAGTCAAGAGAGGCCTGGGAAACAGGTTTCACGTCTACGAGGTTAAGTTCACTACGTCTACAAGGTTACTGGTTCATGCGAGCGGGCACTACCTCCCTCTCTACGTATCCACAGCGTGGGACTACGTGCGCAATGTTCCCTTCATCCCGTCCTCTTCGCTGAAGGGCGTAGCTCGAGCCTACTTTGAGCAGCTCGACACTCCGGTGGAGGGGCTCAAGGCCGACGACCTCTTCGGCTCCGAGAACTCGGAGGGTGCTGTTGTGATCACCGACGCGTACCCTGTTGGTTGCAGGGATACACTGGTTGAGCCGGAGGTCATGACGCCGCACTACGTTGAGGCCGAGGGGGGAATCGACGAGGTTTCTGCGCGTCCTAGACCAGTAGTTTTCCTTGCCGTATCACCCGAAGTAACGTTCGAGAGCTTGGTTCTGGTTAGGAGGAAGCTTAGGGGGCTTGAATTAAGCGAAGACTGTGCTAAGCGAATAGTCAGCAGAATTCTAGAGGCTTTCATTGCAATGGGGCTGGGGGCGAAGATATCAGTTGGCTACGGCAGAGTTAAAAGAGTTGCCAAGGAGAGGGGAACCGAGGCAGGCGTAGTCTAGAAGCCTCGAGGTGACTTCGAGTGGAGGCTCGCTACCTCTACATCTCCCTTGTTGGAACCTCTGTTCTCAGGAACACTGCTCTGAAGCTCAAGGATAAGTGGAGAGGTAAGTACCCTGACCTGGAGAACTGGCATAGTTTACCGCTGGACGATGAGAGAAACATATATAAAACTGGATTCCTCTGTGATCTGAAAAACCTTGACCCTCTGCTCTACGATGATATTGTAAACGAAGCTATGAGCCTCGGTGAGAAAGCTTCGGCTGAGGTTGCCGGGGTCGTTGGTTTAGCTGGAACTCTGATGCACTTCTACGACAAGGTCCATGTTGTGCTTTACCCCACAGCCACGTGCAACAGTCTTCTCTCGGCTGAGATCAACAAGGCTGTTCTCAACAGTCTAGGTTTCAGGAGCATTGAGGTTCAGCCCATAGAGAAGCTCGGTAAACTCGAGGAGTTCGAGGAGGGTCTTGTTGAGCTACTGGACAAGGTTGTTCCGAGGATCCTTGAAGCCGGAAGTAAGGGCATGAGCGTTTACTTGAACGCTACACCAGGGTTCAAAGCTGAATCATCGTTCCTTGTTCTATCCTCACTGCTGGCTGGTGTGAAGGGCGTTGTATACATACACGAGACGTTCAGAGAACCGGTATTCATACCCGCTGTACCCATAAGTGTTGAAAAGGAGTTCGCAGAATGGATCAAATCGCTTGGCGAGGAAATCCCGAGAGAAGTATGGAGCACGATACCACAGCTAATGAGGCAAGAACTCACTGAACGCGAGTTAGTGAAGCAAGCTGGAGAGGTCTACGTCGTGAGGAAATGGGTGTGGAAGCTCCTTGAGAAGCTCTAGAAAAACCGTGGAACCGATTCGCGAAGCACTTAATGCCCAACTATTTTCCGCGTCTTCTGAGAACATTCTTCGAGCGCTCGTAGGCGTTCTCCACCTCCTTCACGCTCGCGTACTTAACGTACAATTCGCCATTGTGCTCGCAGACCTGAACAACGTCCTTCAGCATACCAGCATGAGCAATGAAGTGCCTCTCCTTGCCTTGAGGAGTCGTTGTTTGCGTGGGCTTCTCCGATGCGGGTGTACCCTTAACCCTTTCGATCAGCTCCCCGTAGCTTACACATGAATCTACACCATGTTCTCCGAGCTTTTCCTCGGCGTCCTTGACATACTTCTTCAACTTGCTTACCTCGTCCTTGACGATGTACTCGGCTGTGCTGTGAACTCTACTGTAGATATTCTCTGCTACCTCCTTGAGAAGGTCCAGCTTGAAGGCTGGTACATCACCGAAGTCTATCTTGGCTTTCCCCACTACTTTCATAAGGCTTTCAACGCGTCTGCAAACCGCTTCAGCTACGAGAGTACTCCAAGCTGTGCTACCTGGTACGGATAAGCACCGCTGCACCGTGTCATCTTTGATAAACGTAGTGTTCAACCACGTTTTCGCTATCTTCGAGAACACGTCTTCGCGGACTCCACCGGTGAACGCCGAAAGACTATTCCTGTAGTCCAAGCATGCGTATAGCAGTGCTAGTGGTGCAGGCGTGTAAAGTGAGGCAACAACGTTGGTCACAGCGCTTTTCGCGTTACTCTCCCTCCACTCGGTGTTGTGCTTTTCCACAGTGTTCAAGCACGGTTCTTCTATGAGCGCTGGGTTGAACAACTTGAGCTCATCGAGTAGTGGAATCTCGATCTCAGTTATCTTCTTCTCGTAGACCTTGTTGATGCGTGTTTCACTGCTCCCTCTCCCGGGTACTACAGGGTCCGAGTTGTAGACTTCGAGCTTAACAGGCTTGTTGTAGAGTAGTTTGAGGATCTCCGCTGTGATCTCGGCAATCCTCATTGCTAAAGCTGCCGTGTAGTTTATTCCATGTGTTATATCGAGGACTAATACTATTGAACTACAGTTCTCGAAGAGATCTCTGGAAAAAAGGAGATCTCTGCCTATTGTAAGCAAAGCAATACTCAAGTAGTCCTCGGGGTTCCCCCTGAAAACAATTCTTCCCCCTGGAGACCCTGTAGCCGGGAGCACCACCGTAGTGATACTATCGATGAGATCAAGCAGCACTGAGCAGCCGGCTTCCCGAGCAGCGTTCGACAGAATCTTCTCCAGTATACACTTGTAGAGTTCTTCAGCGTGCTTCGCGAGCTCGGTGTAACTGCTACAGTTGATCGAAGATTTAAGCCTTTTTCTGCATTCCAGAAAAGCCTTCTTACATATGCTCTTCACGTGTTGACAAGGGTCGTCGGGTACATCGACAACGCTGTCCAAGCCCATCAGGTAAATCCGCTTAATTGAAGAACTGGATTTCTCCGCGATGTGTAGCAGAAGAACGGGTAGAGGAGAACACGACTCTAGTTTAATGTTGTCAACAGCGTAGGTAACATTACTCCAGCAGGCAGGTTGACCCCAGGGAGCCATTACGAGAAAACACTCCTTTTCACAATTCACACAAGAGCCCCCAGTATATTCTCTAACACCCCGAAAATAAAAAAAGCAGAACAACATAAAACCCGTGTAAGAGAACATCATGCCCGGATCAGGGATGTTCGATCAATATATGGTATCTGCTTAATGAACTGATCGAATAAGCCCAAGTAAAGTTGTTAAGAATTATTGAGCCGCTCCCGGTTAAGTGAGTGGATCGTTGTTTCTTTAATTATGCATTACATTTTTCATCACTTGGTTGTGATCTACTAGTGGATGTGTTTTCGTGAATTGCTTGATCTTCCCTTCTTGGAGCGGGATTTTTATGGGTGTTTGTCTATACTTGCTTATTGGTTGGTTGTTTTGGGTAGGGTTTTCGTTGCTCCGCTTGGTTTTCACGAGGATTTTATTTTTGAGGTCTCTTGTGAAGTTCAAGGCTACAGGTAGTGATGCTGTTTACGTTGTTACCTGTAGCTCGGTTATAGGTGCTGTTAAGAGTGCTTTCGACGGCCTCGTAGCTATGTCTAGTAGACGTGGGTTTCCATAGCCAGTACTCGTGGAACTGGAGTGTAACAACTTCCACTCTTCAACCGGAATGCTTCACGAAATACTCAGAAAACACCTTGATGACGTAGTGTTCTTCTCTGCTGGCGGCGGCTTAAGAATTCTAACATTCATGGTTTTCATAGCTCTCGTCTCCTTAAAGAAGTCCTCTACACTACGAACCCGAGAGCAGTATAGGCGAGTTCACAGTTGAACCAAAGTTCCTTCACAACGTTTTTGAAGACCTAGATGAAGCCGAGAGAGTTCTAGGAGTTACTATATTCAACCCGAGAGTCGGCATCGAGGAGATTGCGAAAGCTCTAAACTTCAAGGAAAAGACCACGAGGAACACTGTTACAGGATTGAAAAACGTGATCTCCTGGTGAAAAGGGGAAGAAAAGATGTTGAACCAACAGAAATAGCACAAGCCCCCTTCTCGTAGAACCACACCGTTGAACAAATCTCATCCAGATCAGAGATGTTTGATCAACTGGTGGGGCCTGCTTGATGAATTGATCGAAACTTGTTCAGCTAAGGCTGTTACGTGGTATTTAACTGATCCTGAACAAGCTACTTGATCATCTCCGATCAACCCGGAACTCAACATGACGATATCTCGCTGGCTGGTTTCGAACGAACGCCCGCGGACACCATGAAGTTTTTCACAGATATGATCAGGAGGAAAACTCAAAAACCCAAACATCACAGAGTAAATTGAAGAAAAAAGAAATCAAAGCTTACACGTGGAACACAATAGCAATAGAAAGAATTGAAAGGCAAAGAAGCCCCTCTGAAGCCTAACAAACCTCTTAGATTTAGAATACAATAAAAGGAATTGAAAGTGAGCCGGGTTCTTGATAGGTGTTGTTTCGGTTATGAATACAATGAAAGAATCGTAAAAGTGAGCTTTACAGTCAATGGTTCAATCGACACAACTCAATAGATATCTACGTGAATATAATGAAATAATGAAGATTCAGCTATAAGGTTAAAGCCCCTATTAAAAGGGAGTTACAATGGAGAGAATTGAAATAGCACATGCTTGATCCCCTTTATTCCACTGTTGTAGTTGAAGGAATGTTATGAAAATGAGGGGTCGATTTCGTAATTATTTTTCGGCTTCTATTTTCATGTATCTACCGCGGCTTAGTTTAGTGATGAATCCATCTTTCTCGAGCTTTTGTAGAATTTTATATATGCTCTGTTTACTGCGAAATAATCCTTTTTGTTTAATCGCTCTGTATATTTGGCCAAGAGTGTATTCGCGTTGCTCCTCCATAACGCTTAAAACAGCTTCCTCAATATCCGATAAAACAACTGGTTTTTTGAGCATCATTTTTCTTAAGTCAGCGGGCGTTATCTCAACAGCTTCATTAGTAGCTTCTATGTATAGTAGAAGCCTCGAGTTCTTTTTAAGTTCGCCGGGGAGGGAGAAGTAAGCTATCATTGTCTCAACTACTAAAAGACGTAGTCCACCACCAAGGTCTAGAACTAAAGGAAATCTCTCAGCTTTAGACTTAAGAACACCTCTAATCTGATTCACAGCTAGAATCGGGTTTGAAACCTCGATCTCCACTTTCTCTACTATTTTAGCACCCGTAGCTTTTGCTATTTGTTCGAGATAACTGAAAGCGATAGAAGATCTCGGGTCTAAACTCCCTTTGACTAATGCCATTAATGCAACAAACTCTACGGGCTTGTATTTCACAATAGTGAATACAGCGTGCGTAACATCAAACCCCAGCGTTGTAACAACTACCGTCATATACACCACACAACGATACTATAGTTAAAGCCCTTATAAAATTATCCGTTCCATGTTTTTAAACCATTTCAGCTAATGATCATTGGTTGATGATCTAATAAATTAAACCATTCCGAAATATATACCCCCATTGAAAACAAAATAATATAGGGTGAAGTAGTTGAGTTCTAAACCTAAATTTGACAAGATCGTTGAAGCATTGTCTTACCTAGTCAAAGACAACGTGTTCGGACCCGTGGATCGCTTGGCTAGATCTACGGATCTCGATATGGTTAGAACAGCTCTGTACGAAGCACTAAGGTATCTATCTACTGAGATACGCAAGGGTACCATACCACTTGTAATTGACGAGACAGAGATCAAGAACTTTCTAGATGAAGTTGAACGAAGAGGTGTTGGAATAGCTAGAAGAGTTGCTGTCGAAGCACTAGCAAAAGGATTGAAAATGAAGCAGGAATCAACCCAGGCCCAACAGCCTGGCGCGAGGTGATATAATGGTCTTCGTCTCTATCGGATTAAGAGCACGAGTCGAAGTTGAAGCACTCAACATGGTTGAAGCACTAGGAGCCTACACTAGGCATAGAACAGTATCTGTTATGAAGAAAGTAAGTCGCGATGGAAAAGTAGCATACAAGCTCATGGTAGTACCAGCTGTTTCAGGGCAGTCCATCGCAAATGGGTACCACAGAGCAATAGTTGAACTAGCTAAGCTCGCCAAACTTCCAGTTTGCGACGAGTGTTTGAACTACGAGATAAGAGGAGGATTTGACAAGAGAAGTACTGCCAAGATACCCCATGATGACAGGGTTGTGAGCTGTATTGTGGAAGATATAACTGGCTTCTTAGCTCCAGAGGCGAATGTTAGAAGGACTTCACCTGTATCCTTCAGCTACCTAGTCCCGGATGCAGAGAGTGCAAAAGCAACTCTTGACTCTCAGTTCCACGTGAAATACAACTTCGAAACAGGGGCACACACACCATTTAACATAGAAAGCGGCACAGCAATCTATATGATGATGATTGCTATGGACATAGATAAAATAGGTAAATTATTCACGGGAAGCTATGTTGAAAATCGGTGTAAGAGAATAGAGATAGCATTGAAAGCACTAGAGGTACTCATAGAAGGTTTCACATATGGAGCAAAGAAATCCAGGTACCTGCCAATAGCGGAAATTCTAGGAGGAATTGCTGCTATATCCCACCCAATACCATTCATGGTTTCAGCCCCCAGAGTCTACGGAGACGGAGGCAACTACGTATCTGAAACCGTGAACAGAGCAAAAGCTTACTTAAGCATTCTAAAGAACTTCAACGAAGACGTAAGGCTCGTATTCTTTGATAAAGAAAAGCTATCAAGACCTAACATAACCGACCTAAGTGTAATCGAGGTTGAAACATTTGGGGATCTAATAAACAAGGTACTTGAAATTGTGAATAACAGTATTTGCAGGGTATAAAACCTATGTACGTTGCCTTCGTAGAACTAGATGTTTTTTCTGGTTTATCTATATTTTACCCGTACACCTCAACATCTGCACCTGTGCACCCACTTCCACCTCCCACTACGCTTCTCGGAGCAATCGCGTATCCTTATATGAGACAGTATCAGGTTGAAGACGTAGAAGGTGGTTCAGCCGCAGCAAAGTTCCTGGACTACATCGTCTATGCCGTAGCTGGTTGCAAAGGATATGTCATTACGAGAGACGTAGAGAGAGTGTACCAAGCGATTTACCAGAGGAAAGAGAGATGGAAAGAAGAGTTTAAAGACCTATGGTACACGATCGCTGTTCGCGGAATCGTGAAATATCTCGAAGACAAACTCTATACACTCTACTTGTCGAAGAACCCAGATGTTCTAAAATACGCCTACGGTATAACCCGTATTGGGAGAAAAGAAGGTCTTGTCGTTGTAAAATCCGTTACTATTAAACAATTAAACGAGGTTTTAGTCCACGCAAGTTACAATACCTCATTTGAAACACTATTCTACACTCCTGCAACCATAGTCGAATGCGAGGATGCAACAGCAGTGAAGGTGCGTATGCATAAACTAGCGAAAGCGAACTTTACACATACAACTAAGCTCGAGGTGGAGGAGTATTACATACCACGGGGGTTCATACCGATGAGATGCAGACTCCTAGCCGATGGCGCTCTAATCTCGGTAAAAGACCTGTACATAGCCATACCGAAGCGTGTTATAAAGTAATATGCTGGGTGAAAAAGTGGCCTCCCTCCTAATCACCATGAACAATCTACCCGATTATGATCAATATGTAGTAGCATGGTTTGTAAACGTTGCAACTCATCAACTTCTTAATATGTCAATATATGAACTTGTAGGTGCCGTGCAAACGCATAAAGCTGAAATACTTGAAGAGCTATATCGGAAAGCAACAGACTTCATAAAAAAGCTTGCAGATATTTTCAAGAAAGAGGACATCTGCAGTTTAGAGCCTCCAATACCACTTACCCCAAACGATAGAACCGAGCTGTTTAATCCATGCAAAGCGCTCGAGTTTCTAAGTGACGCAAGCCGTGGAAAGATATACCGGTTTCCACTACAACCGGCTTTATCGTTCGAATTCGCCGAATACGTAAGAACGTACATGCCTACACTAAAGACCTCAACATTGAAAAGAGAAGTTGTGGCCGTTACTTCCGAGGTTCTAGCACTATTGGTACTAGGTGCTTACGCCTCGAGAGTATACGTTGTAGAAGGCGAGTACGGGTACACTTTTATAGGTACCTATAACCCCAGAATCGCCGATATTGAAAAGTTGAACACTATGGCGAGAATGATTACTAAAGCTGTCGTAGGTGGAGATGGAAGCAGGATTGCCCTTTTAGTAGGGTTAGCTTCAGCTACAGTTTTGAACGTAGGTAAATACCTCTTCGAAGTTGATGGAAGAACATTCTATTCGAGTATCAGGATCGTTAGAACAGGGAATAAAACAATGCTTAAAGCATATGAAACCATTGACTTAACGGATCTCTCCCAGACTATCATGAGACTTCAGGTAGCTTCGGCGATCTATAATCTTGTATCAAACTACCCCAGCAGAGACCTTTCGAAGACGAACAAATACGCGAGAACTGCTCGCTCCGTTATCGAGGAGCTTGCTAGGGCTATCTACAAGTACTACCTTTACGAAGACCCAGCCGAGTTGTATCGTGCACTAAGAACTGCTACAACGAGGACAACATTATCGGACCTTGTATCCTACCTTACATCCAAAGGTAGAAACGCATCTGACATTATAAATGAGCTTCTCAACGTTAGGGTGTAAGATGCTTCGACCACTTATTTCGAAAGCGATTGAGCTAGTCTCGAAGAGCAAGGAAGGCGTAGTTCCCAGAGTTATCTTGGAAGCTCCTACAGGATATGGTAAATCGATCTCAGCTCCACTTTTTTACAAGGTAATAAAGGAGCACGAACTAGCAACTTCTTTTTTACATGTTCTACCTTTGAGATCGATCGTGAGAGATATATACCTATGCACACTGTTGAATTCGCTTGGAGTAGTTTCCGCTGAGCAATGTGGTGGTAAAAGCCCTCCCGCGGAGATCTCAAATATTCTTCGCGAAACTAGACTTACAACTAAGGATATAGCATACCAGATGGGTGACCTACTCATAGGAGAATTCACCGATGTTTTCAACAAACAACCGCTTTTCGACGCCAAGTACGTTGTAACAACCCTGGATTCCTTTCTATACAATCTATTCAGAGTTCCAATAACAGAGCTCTTTAGTACTAAAAAGCACTACGCAATACCAAGGTTAAGAATATTCATTAGTACGATCTACTTCGATGAAGCACACATGGTGTTCGAAGAAGAAAATGAGGCTTCAACCTTATACATAGCTACGGTTAAAGCACTCGAGATCATCAACTCCTTTAAGAGTCCTATGTTAATCGCTAGTGCAACAATGGGGGAAAAGATACTCAGATCAATTACTGATAAAGTGAAAGGAAACGTCAAGATCGTAAGACTGGGTCCCCAAGATAAAGCTCAAAACAACATTATCGAGGTATCAGACGACGAGTTCGTTGACAAAATGACGAAAATAGAGTGGCACACAGAGTTGATTAAAAAAGAGGATGTAGTGAAAACAGCCGAGAAGTATGTCCGCTCAGGACTAAAAGTTCTCATCGTGAGAGACAGCGTAAAACTCGCTGTTGAAACATGCAACGAACTCAAAAAACAAGGAATTAACTCAGTATTGATTCACGGAAAAATGACCCGGGGGGATAGAGAAACCGTCATGAGGGACATTAAGAACATGAGAAAAGAGGGGGTCGTAGTTTCAACTAGTGTAATAGAGGCTGGTGTTAATGTTAGCTTCGATGTGCTGATCACAGATGGTTCAAGACCTCGATCTGTCATTCAGCGAGTAGGCAGAATATGCAGGGAAGGTGAATGCGAAGAGGCATTCGTTTACATCGTTGAGGATCAAGAATTCATCGACAAAAGATTGCTAGAGTATGTGAAAAAATCCCGAGATATGCATTACAGGATATGCTGGCGTATCCCATTCGACCTACCGAGTAAAAAGTGCAAAGGATACTCTCAGCTCCTAGACCAGCTCGAAGAACCATGTCAAGACCAAAGATTGAAAGATTCGCTTGAGGCTCTTGCGTCACCTCTATTCGTAAGTAGTGCTACAATAAATTACATTCTGAAAAAGCACGAGTACGCGCTAACTAGAATTGGAATAGTTGATCTGGTGATCGGTGATATCAGCGAGGTAAAGACGTGGAGATATAGAGACTTCGTCTTAAATGGTCTTACAGTACCTGTGAGCTTAATCGATACAATAACTGGAAGCATCGAAGGTGTTGTTATTGCATGGGGGGAGAACGACGTGGAGGATGTAAGCCTTGTGTGTCGAGCCAACGAAATTATCGACAAACGCGGTTTCACCATGAGAAAGTTCATAGACTGCATTCGATCAGCGTACAAGGATAGAACTGAGCAAACTCCAATATACACGGGTATTTTAACGAGAAAAGATTACTACGTAAGCGGAGTCGGGTTAAAGATTTGATGACTAAGTGCTATGCTTATAGAGGAAAGGGGTGTTGCGAAGAAACTCTAGAAAAACACGTAGTGGGGATACTGCATTGTCTTGAGTCGCGATGGGAGTTTAATGGACTTGTTGGAAAAACTAGTAGACTACTAAATATAGACAGGGACATCATCGCGTGGCTAATCAGGCTATCAGCCGTACTACACGACATTGGAAAGGCATCATCAGATATTCAGCAAAAATGTCGCGAAGAGTGCACTAAATTCCCTTACCACTTCGTTTATTCTGCAAGGTTCGCCGTAAGCTTAGGGATTAAGAGCGGAATCTTACAGGGATCAATCGAGTCTGTATTCAATAACCTGCTTTGGTCTGAAGGAGATCGTTTAAGTATGAACTTAGATGGTTTATACATTGTAGTTGTAGTTATACCAGTGCTACTACATCACTATGCTGGAACAAGTGAGAAATCCCTATTACGTAGAATAATAGAAAGTGAGCTTACACTAGAGATCGGTAAACCATGCATGCTCAGCCTTCTCAGCATAGTAGAGATCTTGAGAAACGAGGCACCTCGCGGGCTAAAACCGTTAGTCGATAAACTAAGCGATATGATTACAAAGGGAAAAGCTGATCTATCGGTAATTCCTGGACTCCAAACATTCTTACATTCCTACAGGATCTCATTCGCAAAATATCTCGCTGAGGCTGTGATTGGTCTATTAAACATTTGCGATGGGATCGTCGCTAAACAGAATAGAACAGCGAGGAGTGCATGTCTAGAATAGGGGTTCATAAATTGAAGTTAGCGCTCTTAAAAACACATGTCAACGTTTTTGGCTTCGCAGGGTATCTATTTTCGGGTAAGTTGGTTAAAACAATTCTCACCAGGTCTATACCCCGGCTAGAAGAGTTTTTCAGGCCTACAATGGGATCCACACCAAAGTTACTGCATATTTCACCTCTATACAGAGTAAAAAACAACAGAGAGGTTGAATGTGTTTATAGTTACGCAGTTTGCAGGAAAACTAGTGCATATGTAAAATGTATTGATGCGTTGAAACCTGTTACATTAAATGGAAGATACTATTTTTACATAGGTTTTCATCAATCAGTCGAAAATGTAACCGATGTTCTAAACGCGTTGCTAAATTACAACGAGTGTTTCGAGTTCATGAATCAAAAGGTCTGTGCAGAAGTTGTGGAAATCGAAGCCTGGAATGCCGTTGAGCTCGGCAAAAACCTAGTTGCTAGGGTAATGAATTCGGGTGGGTTAAAGCTCGTATTTGCATCTCCCACCATGTTAAGGGATCCTCTAAGAATCGGTGGCAAGTACAAAACGTATTTGCCAACACCGGAAACAGTGTTTGCAACACCTGTTTACGCTAAGCAAATAGCTGAAGGCGAATACGCAATAAAAAAGTTTAGAAGCGAGCTTCTGCGCCTTAGAAGGCTTTTTCATGAAACTTACAGTGTGCTTAAGAGCGTGATGGTAAAGTGGGTTTACTACGGGGGGAGGCCTGAGCCCGCTCTCGTGGGGTACGTGAACTACAGGGTTAACTTCGAGTACTTTGATTTCCTGAAGCAGGGATTGAATGTTGAGGATTGGCTTGGCGAGATTTTTGCGTACATGCTGGCATTGGGTGTTGGTGCTGGGAGAGCCGCGGGGTTTGGTCACGTAGAGCTTAAGCCCCTCGCTGAGAGGAAGAACACCGGTGAACCACCAGCGAAGAGCCTATAAGTCCACCGGTAGTCTATAGCACTGTAGATGAGGAGGGAGGTCTCGCCTGAACCCGTGATGAGCACTACTGGGCCCTTACCGAGATACGGAGCACGCTGGTTAGCATGCGCTAGGTAACACGTAGTATTCTAAGCTAGGCTAGAACACCTCCTCTGAAATAACAACTCATTAGTCGAAAACCCAGAGAAGCGTACGGCGCGCTACACTTAGAGGTTTAAAAAGCAACGAGACGGTAGAGACGTTCTCGCACTAGAGCTCTCTAAACCTCGCTATCTTGGAGTCAAGTCACTCATACCGCTACTTAACCTTCTCTATGAAGTCGCTAACCATGCTGAGAACGGGGTGTTCACCTACGAGTTTCCAGGCTTCATCTCCGATGATGCTCACATCTCCAAACATTACAAGAAACAAATTTCACAAAGCTCAAGAATACTCACCAGCCTCCTAAGCAAGTGCTCTAGTTGGATAGGCAACATACTTAAGCTCACCACTAGCAC
>JAWAXJ010000002.1:0-23285 GCA_038896955.1 Desulfurococcaceae archaeon | reverse complement strand
AAAACAGCATTAACATGTCTAGTTGTGTCTCTGCTCTGTCTGGGGCTTGGAGTCTTGATAATGCTTTCACCAGTGTTTCCCCTCACAAAACCCTACAGACCGACCGAGGAGTACAATATTCCAACGCCTCCTGGCGAGTTCGAGATAAAGCTGGAGCTTCCACCGTCTGAGCCTGAGACCTTCCAACCTGAAACTGTAAATGTCTCGGTGGCGTTCGACGAACAGCCTATTGTAAACCAGCAGGAGGCTACTGGCGAGCCTCAGCCTAAGATTCCCCCTTCCACCACAGGCGAGGTCTACCACACGGTGACCATGTGCGTCAGCCCCAGCGGTGCAGGAACCGTGTATCCTCCTGAGGGGTCTCACAGGGTGAAGGAGGGTGCACTTACGATACAGGTCATGAGCGTCAAGTCTGGCTATGCGTTTGAAAAGTGGGTCATCACGTACGACGGGACGAGCGTAGACGCGGGTTCAGCCATGTTCAAAACGATTCAGGTCGTCAGAGACATAACTGTTACAGCCGTCTTCAGAAGAATAGAGTCCGTCTCAGCAGACACAAGTGCCGTGGTCTACGGATCTGTGGTGGTTGACTTCGCGTTCTACGACAAGATAACCATAGCTCCAACGGGCACGGTCACGTGCCTCGAGACTGGCGTCAAAAAGAGCCTGACTCCAGTAGAGATAACTCCAAATGAATGGCACGGACAGTGCAAGTTCACTGGGCTCGAGGCTGGTAAGACGTACACGTTCAGCTACACTCTCACGAACGGCTGTAAGCTGTCTGGAACGTTCAGCATCACGATAAGAAGAAGCGTCGAGTACTACCATCAGGGCTTCCCCTACGGCGCCGGAGCGAGCATAATCGGCTTTCTTGCAAGCGTGTTCAACATGGATCCGAAGCAGGCGAAAGAGATAGGCGGAGTCCTAGCATTAGCCTCAGCTCCAATAGTCGTAGCCTCAGCCCTAGCATACGCGAGGAAGAGGTGACTCAAATGCCTAGGAAGAGGAAGGTCATACCAGAACTTGAAAGGGGGGAGCTTACGAAGCACCTCCCCAAAAAGTACCGAGAAAAGGGCTTCTTCAACCTACCTGCCAAAATCAGGCGCCAGGCTTTGGTCAAAAGCATGAAGGAAGACGGCTACAAGACCGTAGTCTCAAGGCTCACAGCCCTCCAAGTACTGAACAAGCGTAAGAATCCAGAAGTGGCGAGGAAGGCGGCTCAGGATAGAAGGTGGCTTGTTGAGGCGTTCGGAAAAGGAGGCTGACATCATGAGCGGCGAAATAGACTACCGTGAGGTCCCGCATCAGCTCCAGCCCCAGCGCTGCAGAGACAAACTGTTTTTGATATTTTGGGTAGGCGGCTTTCTGGGCGGCCTCTGGATGAGCCTGCAGTCTATCGGGCATCTGCTTCAGTTCAACGTGAACAATTTGATGATTATGGCTATTGTGTTCATGCTTATGAGCCTCAACTTCGTTGCGAATGCTCCGCCTGTGGACAAGCAGATAGCATACGCGAGCCTGGCCGTGGTTCCAATAGCCGTGCGCTGGATACTCAACCAGCCTGCAATCGCGAGCGAGAACGCTGGGCTCTTCGACTTCTCGACGCTGCAGCAGGCTATGTACACGCTTCAAGTCATCACCCTATGGATGCTGGTAGCGGTAAACGAAGAGTGCTTCAGAGCCGCAATGTTCAACGTTTTCGACGCGTTTGCGGGGGACAGAATATCCAACCCCACGACCCGCACGGTTCTCAAGCTCACGGTCGCAAACCTGCTCTGGTTACTATTTCACTTCATTCAGCGCCCGTTCGACCCGCGCGTTTACGGTTACTACATGCTCTGGCTCATAGCCTCGGGCATGATCATGTCTTATGCGTTGCTCAAAGGGGGACTCGGAGCCGCGGTGGCTTTACACTTCATCGTGAACGTCACTGCATGATAACGGGGGGTGAGATGTGAGATGGGTAAACTCAGGTCGAGCTGGAGGCGTGAGAAAGGTCTACTCTTTCCGATGGTTCTATCCGCTCTGCTGATGCTCGGCATACTCGGAACCGTAGGATACCTGTTCAGCATGCCGGCTGTTATATCGAAGCTCGTGCAGACCAGCGAAGGCGAAGAGGTCAAGCTGACAGTTTCAGTAGGCATGCGTCCGAGCTTCTGGGACTATGCGGCTAGGCAGTTCCAGCTCGCGTGGAGGGTTGGAACAACGCCCAGAAGCACGGTGAACATAAGGTTCCAGATAACAGTCACAGGGACGAATATCGCCAACACGGCGACTGCGTATTTTTATGTGGAGGCTAGAGACGCGAGCGGCTCACCATCCTACAGAGAGATAAACTACGCCAGTGGAACATCGATAACGGTAGGCTCGCCAGTCGTGTACGAGACCGGCAGCATGGCGATAGACACGCATCTATCGCATATATACGGCTCGGCTCCAACGTCCGACAAGACCGTGAAGTACTATGTCTGGTGTAAGATAGTGGCAACTGGGCTTATAAGCGGACAGCAGCTTGTAGCCGAGATACCCGTCACCCAGTTCGACACAGTATTGTACGACTACGGCACTCAGACTAGTGTATCGCACAGCATAGGGTACTGTGCTCACGTCTACAAGTACAGCCCCAACACAAACTACGGCTCATCAACATATGTGAGCGTTGGCGGCTTGGATACCTCTTACGAGTACCACACGTACATCGAGTGGGATGCCTCGGTTCCATACAGCGGCGACCAAGTACTATCGGCATCTCTGAAGCTTTACGTCGCGGTTGCCTCAACCGTACAGGTGGGCGTTTACTCGACGGGCGACTTCTCGGAATCGACCATAACGTGGAACAACCGTCCAGCCCCGCAGACGCTGCTGGGCTCGTTCACACCCTCGTCACTTGGCTGGGTATCGTTCACATCGAACGACTTCCTCAGCTATTTCAGAAGCTGCGTATACCTGTCGGGCTCCAACTATTATCTGACCATAAGGCTTGCCCTCGTACCCATAACCACAGGCTCGAAGGCAGACTTCTGCTCTGACGACTACAGCGACAGCACGCGCAGACCATACTTCGAGGTCGTCTACGCCGACTGGAGTGCCTCTTGGAGCTGGCTCAACCTAGACACGCTCAGCATATCAGGGCTTCAGATTACGCAGGACTTGGCTCCGCTGATGCTGGTCTTCATAGCGGCAATATGCGTGTACCTGCTTATGAGGAGGCGGTAAGATGGATAGGGATAAGATAACCACGATCGGTCTTGTCGTGTTGGCTCTTCTTGCACTAGTAGCTACTGTGTTCCTGCTCATCGAGGCTGTATCTATGCTGGCGATGGGCTTCTGCGCCGAGCCTCAGGGCATCCCCGAGAAGTGGCGCTACGCAGACCAAGCCATCTATCTGCTGAGCTTCCCATATCCGACCTACGAGACCGTCACGAGAAATGTGAACGGAACGGAAATAGTCGAAGTCGTCGAGAAACCCGCTGAAGTTGAGAGCATAACGGTTATAATGTGCGTCTGGAATGCGACCGAGGAAAACCCAGTGTTCGTTTCCGTAGATAGGGACGAAACGAAGATAGTTAGAGAGGGCTACTACGTGCTGACGTGGAAGCCCAGCCCCGGGCTACACTCAGTCGCAGTATATTCAGAGTATAAAATCTATGAAGTTGCTACGGTGAAGGTGAAGCCTCCGCCACCGCTTCCGTGGATGATAACCTGGGAGGAGTTCCTTCAGAAGCTCAAGGAGGCAAAGGAAGAGGTGATAAGAAACCTTCTGATAGCCAGCGCTGGAGGAGTGGCGTTAGGCATATTCCTCAAGCGGAAGAGCAAGATATTCACCTACTGGATACCTTTCGCCTTGGCTTGGCTCAACGTTCCACCATATATGAACCCGCTCGAATACTATCCGCTCTTCGGCGTGAGCGTTGCAAGCATCATAGCCTACTGGCTCTGTCCTCCGTTCGCAAGGTGGCTGGGCATTTTGACCGTGGACGAGAACGCGCAGTACCTGAGGTTCAGTAGGATCCCGAGGGATCCCGACGACGGGCAGGCGATTCTGGGAATATCGCCCCGATACGTCAGGCGCTGGTTCATGCTGAAGAAGAGGATCGACGTTGAGGATCCAAATGCCGTAGGTTTCGAGCTGGGCGGTGAAATCATAGAAACAGTTGTGGCTACGGGTGTGGAGGAAAACGAGAGCTCCATCCTGATACACGGATCCAACTTTCTCGCACGGGCCCTCATCGACTCTGGCCTGCTCGAAAAGCTGTCTGAGGAGCTCAGAGAAGCCAGGACAGAGAACTATCTGATGAAGAGGGCAGGCGAAGCCGTCACGTTGCTCAGGATTAAAGAGCTCGAGGAGGCGATCGACAGGGCGGGTCTGACAGAGTCTAAGAGTTGGCTTGAAGCGGTAGAGAAGACCCGCAGGGCGATCAAGACGAAGGCCGAGCCTCCGAAAGAAGGGAGGGAAGAGGGAGGGGAGGCTGAGACCGGTGAAGGCGGGGGTGGGGCGGCTGAGTAGAAATCCATGCCAGATATGCCACGCGCATAAGTGGCATATCAAAGTCCGAACAAACCCAGAGAGGCGGGCGCTCAAGATATGCAGGTTCTGCTACACAGACCTCGAGCAGATGAAAATCAGGATGGTGGTGTTGCGTGCCGAAGGGGCCAAGAGTTGCGCTTAGAGGCAGCTTCGACGACGTCGTCAACGCGTTCGCCGAGCTCAGGCGGATAATCAACGATCCAAAGGTGCCGTGGACTGAGATAGAAGACCGGCTGGACAGGGCGTTCTGCGGCTTCATGCCGCCGGAGCTGGAAAGACTACTGAGGCTGGTGAGGGTTCTCGGATGCCAGGATCTGCCGTACTTCCGCAGAAAGGTCGCGCTTGCGGTTGAGAACGCCAGAAGCCTAGCCCTAGAGAGCACGTTCAGGCTCAGCCAGGAGCGCTACGTGTCGAAGATCTGGGAGGAGTGAGCGCGTGGAACCGCAGATCTCTTCATTTTATAATAATGAAGAAGTGGAGGAAGAGGAGCTGTCGGAGCCAGGATTCTCGCTGGACGAGACGAGGATCAAGAGCGAGAGTTCCAACCGCTTCAGGCTCCTAATGCGCACCAAAGACCACGGAGGCATCACGGCGATAGTCACGGGCGAAATGGGATCGGGGAAGACCACGTTTCTGATTTCCAAGCTTGTGCTCCCGTTGCTGGAGCGTAGGAGCGAAGTGGTGCTGTGGCGCGGCGACGAGTTCGCGCAGTGGTGCTACGTCGAGCCCGAGAGGGTTAACCTCATGTTCGTTGAGGGCCCATTTGAGTACATCATCGCCGACAGAGATGTAGGCAGGTTCCTCAGGCCCGAGGAAGCCGCAGAACGATTTAATTTTCATGATCTGCAGTACATTGTCCAGGCAGACGAGGTTTTGAAGTATGCCAAGCCCCAGCTTATGAATGTGGTCTACTGTGACGACGATTTCTTTGTGGAGCTGCTTGAGAGTATAATCCGCAGGCCCACGCTCGTATGGTGGAGCCTTTTCCACGACGAGGTGCAGAAGCTCGCTCCGTCGAATCCTGAGGGCGACCTCTGGCGTAGGAACAAGAGGCTGGCGGATGCACTAGCAGACACTAGGAAGAACCTCGTGAACTTCTACTGCGCCTGCCACAACCTGAGCGACGTGGATCATAGGATAATCACCAAGATGAACTTCAAAGTCTACCTAAGGAACGCGAAGATTCCGCGCGAAAGCATGATAAGAAACAAGATGCTGGCGCACATGCTCAAGCTCGGCGAGGCGATCGTCGAAGGCTCCGTTTTCAAGCTCACGAGGTTCCAGCCCCTGCGGAAGCACATGAACCTCATGGTCACGACTAAGACTCTGACGCTGAGCCGAAACATGCTGAGAGGTGATGACGACGATGAATGGTAGCGATAGCCCCTCTGGAAAAATTTCCCAGTTCCGCGAGACTGGGAAGCCCCGGCTCCATCGTGCTTTCTGCTCTGGGCTTATTATAAAGCAGTGCGTCAATCGATCTGCATGCATAGGGAGGTGCGTACGTATATGAGTGTGCGCGTACCAGACATAGCTACTTTCAGATGCGCAGTCGAGTCCATACCGGACCAGAGGGACAGGCTGAGGGTTAAGACAGCGTATCTTCTCGCGGCCAGAGCCTCCGAGCTGTGCTTTAAAGACTCGGACGTCCCAGCCTACGGCGGGCTGATGCGGCACAGGCTCGAAGAATTCATGAACCAGCCGGTGCTCCTGACGAAGTTGGCGACGCTGAAAAAGAGGAGGGATGAGGCGAGCTACAGGGTGATAGCGCTACCGCTCAGGTTCGAGCCGTGGGCCGCTGAAATCGCCAAGTTTATCGATGAGCACGGCAGTCTTAAACCGCTGTTCGACATCACCAGGAGGCAACTCCGCAACGTCACCAGCAAACACCTGGGAGTCAACCCGCACTGGCTGAGGCATGCCAGAATTACGCATCTGGTCGACTACTACGGCTTCACGGCGGAAGAGATCACGACGTACGCCGGCTGGAGCTACAGAGCCCTAGGACAATCCATGCTCGAAACATACCTGCACCTGAACTGGAGGAGCTACGTGCTCAAGCTCTTCAAACCCCTTCCGCGCACCAGCACATACACACACGCTCAGACCAGCATGGATTTAATCTATTGGTCGAGCAAACGGGAGGTGAAGCCGTGAGGCTTAAAAGGCTTTTAGAAGCATATGGCGTAAACCTAGATTCAGAAGTCTTCGTAACGTACGAAGAGGTAATAAAACTATTTAGAGTATCTTCTTCGGGGAAAATTCCAGAAACTCCAGAAACTCCAGCGAAGCAAATTGAGGGGGTTATTTCTCAAAAAGAAGCTCAAAATGAGCTTCTTTCAGAGGGGTCAGAATCTAGCTCCTTTTCGGAAAATAAGCCAGAATCTAGCTGGGCTGGAATTTCTGGAGTTTCTGGAGTTTTTACTAAAAAAGATGCTCTAAATAGTTTTTCAGTGTTAGAGAAGGGTCTTCAAGCCCCTTCAACCCCTCAGAGGCTGAAGAATCCAGAGGTGATCGGGGAGCCTATAAGCGGAGGAATCTGCGAATTCTGCGGCAGAAAGCTGGCTACTAAAGTGGTAAGAGATGCTGTAGGGATCCAGCGGTATGTTTGCGAGCGTTGCCTAGAAGAGGTAATGGAGGAGGATTGACGTGAGCCTGTATGAGAAGCTTTTGTTTAGAAACATGCCGAAGCCTGAAGAACCTATTCTGAAGACTGGTAGAGACTACTGGATCCTAGATAAGGGGCGTGGAAGTAGCTACAACATGCTTTTGACACCTGAAAACTTCAATGAGTGGTATAGCACGGTTAAAGAACGGGGTAGAGCGTGGATATCGGTATGTTACTACACGGTTGAAACGGACAGCAAGATGAATTTGATCTGTAGGCCCAGCACATTTGACACGGTAGTGTACGACTTCGATATACCTCTTCCTAAAGAGCAGTGCATAAGACTTAGAGAGGAAGACCCCGACCGCTTCAACAGCCTTCTCGAGAAGGTTAGAATCGAAGCTTTAAGACTATACTGGCACCTCTCTAACAGGTTCAACTGTACGCCTATGCTTGTATTCACGGGTAATAGGGGATATCAAGTGTGGCTACTACTTGAAAAAGCTCTACCAGCCATATACTACAAGATGGCCTTCCGCTATTATCTCACGGGTCTAACTTTCGATAAAGAGCTTGATACTCAAACTGCAGACCAGGCTAGACTTATTAGAGTCCCATACACTAGGCATGAGCATGGAGGATTGGCCGTACCTTTAAACCCTAAGACGTTGAAGCCTCTGAAGCTTGAAGAAGTCGTCTCTGAGCTTAAGCCAGCAACCACACAGACTCTAGAGGAGCTGATAGGTATAGAGCCTCTCGAAATACCTAAGCCGATATCGATTGGTGTGAAGAGAGGTAGTAAAATACGTCCATGTATTGCATCGGCTTTAAAACAGCCCCTACATGGTGGAAGTGGACATTTAATGAGACTTGCCATAGCGGTCGAATACCTCAGCATGGGATATCACGTAGATCAGATCGTTGAACTATTCAAAAGCCAGCCAGACTTCAGTGAGAAACTCACACGTTACTACATAGAGCATGCTAAGAAGAAAGGGTATAAACCCTTCAAATGCATGACCATACGTAGACTAGGCTATTGTCTAAGCGAATGCCCAATTGGAAAGAAGGAGGTGTAAAGCTAAGGTTTGACGAAGCTCCAATGCTCCAATAGAAGCAGACGAAATAAGAGTTCAAACTACAGGATAGAACTTACCGTAAAGAAACTTCTACTTGAAGCCTTGGAGGAAAAAGACCCTGAAAGAGCTGTCGAATTATTTTTAGCGGCTAGACTTATCAAGACATCGCATGAGAATATGACTGGATCTTCTTAGTTAATTCCTTCAAGTACCGTATGTACTTGGGATAGTGTTGGTCGGCCTGTTCTCTGAGCCACATGTAGTGTCTACCTCCTATGGTTCTAGGTTTACGTCCGTTTATGAAGTCTGCAACGGTTTCGGGAATTCCTGAGAGGACCATCTTGTTGTATGCGAATTTCCTTACATATTTCAGTTTCACGAGTTCCACATGCCTATGAATGAAACTTTTAACGGTATTTCTGCACGGCACGTTCCCACTTTCAGCTAATTCTCTAACCATTTTAGCTGTTTCATCTCTCATATACACATATAACCCAGACTTAGTACCTCTCTCCAGTCCAAGTGTATACCTCGAAAACCCTCTCAGACTTTCAAGCCTGTCAGGGTTAAATGCTCTAAGCATATGCAATATGTGAGCTTGTCTGAGACCACTATCAAGCGTAACCTGGTATAAGACGTAATATTTGAACTCATAATTCTTAAGTTTGATAAACGTTTCGATGAGTTCAGGCTCCTCAATCTCTTTGTAATCCACTCCCGTTCTAATTTTAGGTATAGCTTTCCTTAGTCTATTCAGAAAATCCTCAGGATAACTTTCCACGACTTCGTAGAAGTTGAATAAGTTTCTAAGAGCTTTATCTAGGTGGTCTCTTCCTCTTTCACATGAGCTGAATAATTTGATTACATCTTCGGGACATGATATGATGCTCACGTATTTGTCTAGATAGCTCATCATGTCTCTAATGTACTCCCTACTCCTGCCCTTAGATTCCATGAACTTGATAAACCTGTCCTTAACATCCTCACCCCATCTAATGGCTAAGTCGGCTTTTAGAGGCAAACCTTTAAGAGCCCTCTCAGCTATCCCATACGCCTTTATCAGCCGCTCCACGGTAAAACCACCGTTTAAATCGAAGGACGGTCCTAGGACCGTCCCATCCATAGAGTTAAAATAGCCCAGATTTAAGCTTATTTCGTCAAAAAGATGCGGTGGGCGGGATTCGAACCCGCGAACCCCGCCGTGGCAGGGCGGTATCTTACCAGGCTAGACCACCACCGCATCTAGAAGGAAGAAAGCTTAGGGGGAGATATAAGCTTTAATTTTTAAGTTTATTCAGTTAAAAGCTCCACTTTCATCGTATCTTTCTGGTATCTTGTGACTCTGACTATTCCATTTACTTCGAGTTTAAGAAGTATCTTCATAAGCTGGTTGAAGCTGAGCTCTTCATATTGTTCTTTGAGTTTTTCAAAGATTTCTTTGTCTGTTAGTCCGCCCGGGTTTTTGATTAAAAGCTCTACTACGGCTGTGTGCAACGGAATCCTCATGTTTTCACGTAACTGGAGTTGCTGGTCTAGTTAGTTTGATTTGCTGCTGGAAGATTGACCTATACCATTTATCTAAGTCTGGAGTTATTGAGGGCTTGATAACTTCCATAACCTTTCTGAAGTCCTCCATTTTAACTTTCCCACCGGTTTCGGGGTTTCTCCTGATAGCGTTCATAGCAGCTTCCCTACATATTGCTGCTATATCAGCACCAGTATAACCCTCTGTCATAGCAGCAAGTTTTTCAAGGCTTACATCATCGTCTAGAGGCATGTTCTTAGTATGTATTTTTAAAATTTGAAGCCTAGTCTTTTCGTCCGGGGGAGGCACGTATATCAACCTGTCGAATCTACCAGGTCTTAAGATAGCCGGGTCAACCATGTCGGGCCGGTTAGTAGCAGCTAAGACTACTACGTTCTCAAGTGTTTCAATACCGTCGAGTTCTGTTAAAAGTTGGCTTATAACGCGTTCAGTAACCCCTGAATCTCCAAATCTAGCCCCTCTCGGAGGGACAAGAGAATCTATTTCGTCGAAGAATATTACGGCTGGAGCAGCCATCCTAGCCTTTCTAAAGATCTCTCTAATGGCTCTCTCCGACTCTCCAACCCACTTGCTGAAAACCTCAGGTCCTTTTATACTGATGAAGTTTGCTTCACTTTCAGTGGCTACTGCTTTTGCCAGTAGTGTCTTACCACATCCTGGAGGACCGTAGAGTAGAACACCCTTAGGAGGCTTAATACCCATGTTTTCGAAAAGTTTAGGATTCTTTAAAGGCCATTCCACGCTCTCCCTAAGCTGTTGTTTGACGTCTTCTAAGCCTCCTATTTCATCCCAGTGCACTGTCGGAACTTCAACTTCAACTTCCCTCATCGCTGTAGGAGTTATCTCTCTGTATGCCTGCATGAAGTCACTCATGTTTACAACCATCTCCTCTAAAACCTCTGGTGGTATTGTAGGCTCTTCCAAGTTTATTTTTGGGAGATATCTTCGAAGGGCTTTCATAGCTGCTTCTCTACATAATGCTGCTATATCGGCACCAGTGTATCCATGTGTTATTTCAGCCAGTTTATTCAAATCCACGTCTTCAGCTAGAGGCATTCCTCTAGTGTGTATTTGGAGGATTTCATAGCGGCCGTTCTTATCTGGTATTCCGATTTCAATCTCTCTATCGAATCTACCTGGTCTTCTCAAAGCAGGGTCTAGTGCATTGACTCTATTCGTAGCACCTATGACTATGACATTTCCACGACTCTCTAAACCGTCCATCAACGCGAGTAGTTGCGCTACAACCCTACGTTCAACTTCACCTGTGACTTCTTCACGTTTGGGAGCTATAGCGTCGATTTCATCTATGAATATTATGCTAGGCGCATTCTCCTGAGCTTTTTGAAAGATCTCTCTAAGTCTAGCTTCAGATTCACCGTAAAATTTACTCATGATCTCAGGTCCATTTATACTGAAGAAGTTTGCTTCACTCTCATTTGCTACTGCTTTTGCCAGTAGTGTCTTACCACATCCTGGAGGACCGTAGAGTAGAACACCCTTAGGAGGCTCTATACCAAGTCTCTGGAAGAGCTCTGGATGTCTAAGCGGTAGTTCAACCATCTCTCTAATCTTCTGTATGGCTTCCTTCAATCCACCTATATCTTCATACGTGACCCGTATGAGGCCAGTCTTCTCAGGAACTGGTTCAGATAGGACTTGAACGTTTGTCCTAGAAGTAATTATAACAATACCATGTGGAATCGTTTTAGTTACACGGAAGTGGACTGCACTTCCGAATATTGAAACTTGAATAGTGTCTCCTGCGACTAATGGCGCTTCGAGAATACGATTTTTAACGAACTCGTAGAAACTCTGGTCTACGCCAGGAATTGTCACATTAACGGGTGCGAGGGTTACAGATTGAGCTTCTCTAACAACAGCCTTCCTAACAGATACATACTCATTTATGGAGACCCCTGCGTTCTTCCTGGTTATCCCATCCATACGTATTATGTTTTTGCCAGCATCCTCTGGATATGCAGGCCATACAACGGCTGCGGTCGACCTCTTACCCTTAATCTCTACGATATCTCCAGGAGTCACTTCTAAATACTCCATTGTTTTCGCATCTATCCTAACCTTCCATCTTCCAACATCCCTCTGATGACTTACTTCTGCAACTCTAAGTTTAATCTCCTTAGCCATAATCTCACTCTTTTTAGGGTTTTCCAAAGCAAAAAGTGCTTTCGAATTATTTAACTCTATCGGAGAGTCCTACATCTAAGACTAGCTGCTAAGGCTAAGTTGAATCTTCTATAGAATTACGATTGCGTAAAAGCTCTACTATCAATCACCATTTAAGCGTCAAGTACGTTTAAATCTTATGCGGTAGACCATGTTTACTTTAAAAGTTTTGTGGCTTAAAAGTATATATGGTGTATGCGAAGTGAATGTATAATGTGAAGTCTAAAGTCTTAGTATTGCTCGTTCTTTTGGTCGCAGGTTTTCCAGTTGGTCTCTACGGTTATGGCTATGTGAAGACAGCTGAAGTCTTGAATAAGTCGCTAGAAACCATGGATGTGACGAGTTTTAAAGTCTTAGATGTATCACTACTTCCTCCAACGGCAGAGGTTGAAGTGATGCTAACTATTGAAAACCCTACGGATACATCCATCACTCTCAAATCAGTCTACTTTGAAGTATTTTTAGAAGATGTTAAGCTTGGAGAAGTAGTAACCGTTGGCAAACCTCTCCCGTCCAAAGGCGTTGCAACATTGGAAGGCGTGATGCGTATAAGAGCAAGTGTAATTCTAACGGCGATTAGAGACTACATGGAGCGTGGAAGTATAACTCTGAGGATTACTGGAAGCGTGACAGCATCTGCGACTTATCTATTCGTAACCGTAAGTCGTGACGCCTCAGTAAACTTGACGCGCGAATATAAACGTTATTGAAATGATTCTAAACTAAAGGCACAACCTCCACTTCTCACCTTGAGAATCGACCATTTTACTTAGGAAGGATGCCACACGGCCTTAGAATACAGCTTTAAGTGTTTGTCTTAAGTTTCTGAAGGTGTTTTCTCGAGTCTATATTATACCTCCTTAGGCTGAGTTTATCCACTACAGTTTACTCTGACAAGTTTATAAGCTGATGACGTGTTATTCGGTTTGATGTCTTAGGAGTGTGTTGAACCTATGTCTGAAGATAAAATCCCTACATCCGAGAAGTTGAAGGTTTTAGATAGTATTACAATCTATAAGACGGCTAAATGGTGGTCCGCAGTGGTCTTAGTTGAATCCTTCGGTAGAAGGCAAATAGCGATGTATGTCTGGTTAAATAGGAACGGCAGGTGGAGGCGTAACCAAAAGTTTACAATTCACAGTAAGGCGGAGTGGAGTCAGGTTAGAGAAGCCATTGAAAAATTCATTCCTCAATTAGTTATGTAAACTTCTAGCTTCATAGTCATAACCTGTAGAAGGGGTTTTGAGGATTTTTCCTCGAATCCCTGAAAGTGCATCGGAATGGGGGGGTATTAGCTTAAAAGTTTGGCTACGAATAACACTATGAAGCTACTCAGTGGGACTGTTATGTTGTCGTCTATTACGTATTCACCGATTTTCTCGAAGTGTTCTATTAGGCTTGCTATTGAGGCTGCCACTAGTCCTGATATTGGGCTACTTATGTTGCTACTTAGGAAGTAGCCTATTGGAGCACATATTAGGAACATCGCTAGGTTTCCACTCCAATGCTTCGTCCTCTTCTTAAAGAGGAAGTTTCGAACTATTCCTGTTACTCCGTCACCCCAGCTCATGAAGAGTAGCGGTATTGCTGGTAGCCAGAAGCTTCCACCTGCTAAAACCCAGCCTATACCTATCATTAAAGCCCACATTAAGCTGAAGTTTACCTCGTATATGTTGCTCGGGTCTTGAAACCAGTACATGAGTTTTCCTGTTTTATGGGGTATGTAACATAACAGGGCTAGTACTAGTCCTAGGGTTGATGGGATGATGGGTGTTTTGAAGATGTTAAACATCGGTATTAGGAGCGCTACGAGCCCTCCGGCTAGTATATGTATGATCTTCCTGGCGAAGTATACTCCGACGTAGTGGGCTTTTTCGTCGATGCCTAATTTTGATTCTGCTTTCCTCTTCACCATTTCATAGGATTTCTTAGATATTACTAGGACTACTGTTAAAACCCATGCGAATAGAATTGAAGCGTATAAAATTTCATCTAGCATTTTCCCCATCTCTATCTATAGTTTGAACATATTAAAAATTTCTATGGTTGTTTGCCTGTTTAAAGCGAAATTGTTAAATCTGAGGATATTTACCATTTTCACGGGTTTGATGAGCAACGATGTTTTGGATCGTATAGCTGTGAGGAATCCAGATTTAGAGTGGAGTATTGAGCCCACTGGTGAAACTGCTGTAACAGTTAAACGGAGGGGTTTCTTTGGAACTAAGGCTAAGAAGTATATTTTCGATGAAATTGGCTCCTACGTTTTAAGGCTTATGGACGGGAGGAGGACACTTAGAGAAATCGCTCAAATACTCGCTTCTGAGAAGAATATGGACATTAGACAGGCTGAGGCCAGCTTGGTAAGTTACGTTAACCAGCTTCAGAGTAGGGGTGTGATAAAACTTCTACCAGCAGGTGGAAACGTTAAAATATGTCGAAGTTGCGGGAGGGAAATACCTTTAGAGGCCATCTACTGTCCATACTGCGGTATCAAACAGTTTTAAACAGTTATTAGCCTGTTAATCGGTTTTCATAGTAGAGGCGTATCTATGCCCAGGCTAGATTGGAGAGAGTACCTTTCTATGCTTGAGAAAAGCCCTTCTTCGCTGAGCAGAGCCATTAACAGCTTAATGCCGCGAGACCCACTTAGAATACCGAGGAGTATTCAGATTTTCAAATTGAACTATTCTCTCTGGAACTTCCAAGAGGAGGTTTTAAACCGTATAGCAGGTTCGACTCTAATACTTGGACTTCCCACTGGCCTAGGTAAGACCTATATTGCCGGTGCTTATCTTATGAGAGAGTCTCAAGTTAAACCAATTAGAGTGCTTTTTCTAGTACCTTCAATACCTTTAGGTGTCCAACAGACTCTTTTCGCGAGAAGTATGCTCGAGGTTAAACACGCATACTTCATATCTGGAGCCATGCCCCCTGAGAAAAGGCTCAAACTTGGTGTTTGGAATTGGGAGTTCATAGTTTGTACACCTCAAACCGTTTACAACGACCTGCTTACACCGTTTCAAGATTATTTTAATGAGGCTAGGAAGACTAGCGACCCAGTGAATTTTCTTAGAGGTGTGTTTCAAAAGCCTCCCCTATCTTTTGATGTGGTCGTTGCAGACGAATGTCAGAATTACATAGGTGAAACCGATGGCTACAGCATACTCCTTGCGGCTAAAGCCTGCAACCTTAAAATATTGGCTTTAAGTGCTACGCCCCATTTACACTCGACTAAGAGGCTTGAAGAGCTTAAGAGGATTTTCGAAAAGATTGAAGTAGTTTCCGTTGAAGAGGATGCCGTAAAAGCCATTATACCTAGAAGGGCTTTAAAAATCATTAGAGTGGATTCTCCTCCATCTCTTCTCGAACTTTACAAAGCATTGGGTTCTATTGTTGACTCTTATAGGAGTAGGATTTTGGAAATCTACGGTGAGAATCACCTTAACGAAGTTTGCAGGAGGCATGGGCTATGTTTGAATATGCGTATTCTTGAGAATCTCAGGAAGCGTGTCGTAGAAGATGGAGCTAGTAGTGTTTTGGGCTATAGGGCTTGGAGGAATACCGATCTGCAGAAGCCTCTTAAGGAGTTTAAGGAGGCTTCTACTGTTGAGCTTTTCAGGAGGGCTTTAATGGAGTGTAGAAATCATAAGCATGATGCTGTTTTAACGCTTCTTGAAACTGTAGATTACAGTAAGGCTATAGTATTCACGGAGTCTATAAGGGCTGCTAAACAGCTTGGTTTGAAACTCATCGAAAAAATGGGTTTTGAAAACGTCTCCATACTTGTCGGTAAGGAGGATATGAGCCCCGAGCATCAAGCTTCAGCTCTACTACATTTCAGTAAAACTGCTAGAGTGCTTGTAGCTACTTCTGTTGCCGAAGAGGGGCTTGATATTCCATCGGCTGATGTTGAGATTTGGGTTGACCCTCCTAGTAATCCTAAGAAGTGGATTCAAAGATTTGGTAGAGTACTTAGACAGCCTAAAGGTAAGAAGGAGGCGCGCGTCTATGCTCTAGTTACTAAGGGTACTCATGAAGAGGCTAAGCTACGTAGAGTCCTTAGAATTTCTGAGAGAGTTTACGGTTTTACCCAGAGAGTTTCAGTTGAAACCCTTAAACTTAGGTCGAATTTTCAAAAGAGTTTAAAAGGATTTACGTAATGAATGTTCTTTTAGATGTAATTCAATGTCTATGGACGAGTTTCTCACAGGCGTCTTCAGAAGATTGGAGCCTGAGGATTTTAGAGTTTTAACAGCTGTTGAACTCGGCATGGTCAGCCACGCTTACACGCCTATTGAAGACATTATAAAGTACTCTTCCCTTCCTAGGGAGGAGGTTTTATACAGGGTTAAGAGGCTTAACGGATTTAGGCTGATAAGGGGGATCGTCAGCCCGTTTAAAGGTTACGTGTTGAACTACTACGGTTACGATTTCCTAGCTTTAAATGCGCTGGTTAAAGCTGGGAAGCTTGAGGCTTTAGGTAAGCCAGTTGGAATCGGTAAGGAGGCTGATGTTTTCGAAGGTTTAACACCTAATGGTGAGAGAGTAATAGTTAAATTTCACAGAGTTGGTAGAGTGAGTTTTAGACAGACAAGGAGGGTTAGACGCTACATAGCAGATAGAAGACACATATCTTGGCTCTATCAAAGCCGTAAGGCAGCTGAAAAGGAGTATGAAGCTCTCGAAACGCTCAACTGTATAAACGCTAAAGCCCCTAAGCCTATCGCTCAGAATAGGCATGCAGTCGTTATGGGTTTTTTCCACGGCGTTGAACTTGTAAACGTTAAATTCATCGATGAGCCTCTACCACTCTTTAAAGACATCGTTGAAGAGGTTAAACGCATATACTTTGAAGCCGGTTTAATACATGGGGATTTGAGCGAGTACAATATCATCGTCAAAGAAGATGGAGACTTCATGCTCATAGATTGGCCTCAATTCATTAGAAAAAGCGACCCAGAGTCTGAACGCTACTTAGAGAGAGACGTAGAGAAAATAGTCGGCTTTTTCAATAAACGCTTCAACCTTAAGTTAAATGCAAACCGTGTTTTAAAATTCATTCTCGGTTTGACTAATAGCTTTTAACATTTACACTTCAAAACCATTCAATATGCAACTGCTATAGATTAACATCTTTTACATTAAATCTCTGTAGATCATAATCTCAGATTGCATAGACCTTTACAAGACCCAAGAATTCTCACTTATTCAGCATCCTCTCATCGCGTTCTCCAATAAACCAAGTATTAATCAATTGTTTGACCAAGTCTTGACCGGCTCAAACATACTGTTTGAGCTTTACTGGCTTATGCACGAGTGGTTAAAATTTTAAAAGAAGTGGAGACTGCTGAATTTTCAGCCGCCTCTTTTCACGGGGAAATTACCGTCGTTTTGAATTGTGGGTTAAGGTTGGCTGGTTTGCCTGAGGCGGCATTTTCAGCTATTTGGATTTTATCTACATCTATGTCTATTATGAGTTTTGTAGTTTCGCCTCGTTTAACTTCAAAATGGACTTGTATGTCTATATGTTCAGGTGGGACGTTTAAAAGTATCACAGTTCCATCATCTAGCGTGGCATTAGCCTCAACTATATGCATTCTAATTTTAGAGTAATTTCCAGGTTCAAGTTCTCCAATAGCTAGAGAAGAGGTAACGTTTTGAAGCTTTAAAAGGTCGAAAGATGAATTGCATATTTCAAGCTTTATCCAGCCTCCAGCCTCTTTCTGAACTTCAACGTCGTCTATGGATATATTTAAATGTGCGAGACTATGGATTGGTGCATCTGTAACCTCCACTATAAGAGTCCCAGTCTTTGGCGGAAATATTAGTCGCTTCAAAGTTGGAAACATGTAAACCACCACAACGGCGAAAACCACTACGACCAGTAGTATGGAAGCCATGGTGATAGGCGATACTCCTCTAGCCGCCAAATTCAACACCTCTACAAGTTTAGTAGGGGCTTCAGGCTTATATAGAATGCTAACGGGAAGACTGTTTCAAATTTTGAACTAAATATCTTCTTGAGTTTTCACGCGTGTATTTCTTATGAGCCAAAAAATATTGGTATGCTATGGTTTTCATCTGCATGAAGTTGAACCTCTTACATATCTTTGTTAGAAAACTACATTTACTGAAAACTGTGTTAGCGTTCAAGTGGATGCACAACTATAAATGACCAGCACGCGGTTTTAAATGGCTTAAACCTCATTTTTGGAGATTGAAATTTTAACCCCAAATCTAAGCCGTAATTCTCTTCAGCCTTACTTCAATACCTGAAAACTTATCGAAAAAGAAAGAGGGATATACGTATGTCTCTACGCTTTAGTTTTCATAAGCATTTCTATAGCTTTTGAACTATCAATCAAAGGTACAAACTTGATTTTGAACTCAGGTGTTACGGCAAGTATATAGCTGATTAGTTGCTCCTCATTGTCAGCCTCTAAGATGCTGATGCCTTTAAACAGCTCACCTATTCCATATGGTGGAAGAATGTATCTAGGATACTTCCCTGGGTTCTTCTTCATTTCTTCAAGCAACTTAAGGAATTTTGGAATTCCCTTATCCATATCCTCTGGACAGATCTCCCAAAATTTTACAAACTTCACATTTTCGCCTCCTTTTAATTTACTGTCCCCAACATCGGAGTAGGGCTTCACTAGCAAGTAAAGAGAACTACCTTACGCTCGCCTCACAAACTAGTGAAACTTGATATATTATAATTCCCCCTCTAATAAGTATTGCTATAGAGCGAACAACAATGACCTCTGTATTCTTATCAGCTTTACATGAACGAAAAAATAATGATTAGTTATTCATGGTTTCTATTTGTCTTCCCTTTTTAGAGGGGATATATGGGAGAAAGGGCTTAGGGTTAAATTTTTACTTTCCTGCTTAGAACTATTCAGGGGTGTAATTTGGGAATTAGGGGGTTATAGATGACTGTAAGAGTATTGATGGTTGGATATGCGCATGGACATGCATTAGGCTATACTGAACATCTTTTAAAGAGGAAGCTGGAAGCTGGAGATGTTGAAGTATTAGGTGTTTATGATGATAATGAGGAGAGAGGCAAACACTACGCAAATAGATATCGTCTGAAGTTCTTCGGGAGTATTGAGGAGGCCGTTAGAAAAAGGCCAGATGTTTTCGTGATAAATACGGAGACTGTGAAACACTTGATGTATGTTAAATTAGCTGCTGAGAACGATATACATTTATTCTGTGAGAAGCCAATAGGTGTAAACCTCAAAGATGCATTAAATATAAGAAGTATAGTAAAGAGTAGCAGGGTGAAATTCACAACAGGTTTTAACGCGAGGTTTAGCCCTGAAAATACTAAGGCGAGGGAGATAGTATCCAACGGTGAACTCGGTAGAATAAGTATGATTAGAGTTAGAGTTGCCCACTCCGCATCCATAGACCGTTGGTTTAAAGGATGGAGCGAGTGGTTTGCTATTAAGGAATTGGCTGGAGGTGGAGGCTTCCTCGACCTGTGTATTCACGGAGCCGATTTGCTCAGGTATATCCTCGGGGATGAGCCGCTGGAGGTTACGGGTTTTGTAGGTAATTTCACCTCGACCTATGAAGTAGACGACCAGGGTGTTGGAATTGCGAGGTTTTCTAGGGGAGCTTTAGGTATACTTGATGGTGGATGGACACAGGTAGTTGAAGGCATCCCCTGGTCTCCGCTAGAGATATATGGAGATAGAGGTTCGTTGATGAACACGCCTGTTGGATTAATCTACTACACTAGGGGTTTAAAGGGTTGGATTAAACCGAACCTTGAGAGAATAAGCAGAAATTCTCTTGATGAATTGATAGATGCTGTAAAAAGCGGAGGTGAAACCTCTATAACTGTTGATGACGCTGTTAAAGCACAGGAATTAATTGAAGCTATCTATAAAAGCAGTAACGAAAGAACAACTGTAAAGCTACCGCTGATGGAATAATCTACGCTGAAGAGACAACACGGCGTAACTTTTCGCAATTAGTGGTAAAAGTTATATTCCATCTACATTTTATTTTCCTCCATGAAGCCCTAGAGGTTAAAGAGTTTATAGAGAGGAGTGCTGGAAGTTTTGGGTCTGAAGAGGGTTTTCGATTCGGCAATCCAGATGTAGAAGTTAGAGGCATATTGGTATCTTGGATGGCTACTTTGGAGGCTGTTGAGAAGGCTGTAGAAGAAGACTGTAATCTTATGGTGGTTCACGAGGACCTTTTCTATCCCTATAGCTTCCAGAGGAGTGTTGAGTTTGAGACATGTTTAACTTGGAATGTCAACCGCATGAGGCTTAAAATGCTTTCAGAACACGATATAACAGTCTTCAGAGTGCATGGAACTCTAGACAGACTATGCATCCTAGATGATTTTGCTAAAGCTTTAGGATTACCTCAACCTTCAGTAAAGCATGGTTATGTGAGAATTTACGATATACCTGAAACCACTGTAGAAAAGTTATCCTTAGACATCAAGAGGAGACTCGATTTGAAAACTGTGAGGGTTACAGGTGTGAGAGATGGTAGAGTAGGGAGAGTAGGATTAGCATGGGGCGGTCTAGGTTTAAGCCTCAACATAGGATTCGTAGAAACCCTCATAAGCTATAGACCTCAGGTTTTAATAGCAGGCGAAATGGACGAATATTCGGAATACTATGTCTTAGATGCAGGCGTAAATATGATAGAAGTAGGTCATAGCGTGAGCGAGAACATAGGGCTTAAGAACTTCACTAAAATGCTAAATCAACGTTTTCCAGAGGTTAAAGTGATATTCTTTGAATGTCCAAAACCATGGTTCACATTATGAACAACTGGTTATAAAATTAAAAATGATTGAACAGATAAATCTACTCATCTATGGAAGATTCATATCCCCGCTGTCTAACCCTTAACAACGGCTATTGGAACTAATCTAGCGACCTTCGTAGCTATACCCACTCTATGACTTACTTCAGCCACCAAGTCACATGGCTTGTATGCCCCAGAGGCCTCTTCGCTTAAAACGCTTAGACTTGCCGCTTCAACTACTATGCCTTGACGTTCCATTTCGCGTTTAATCGCTTCTCCTCTCCAACGTTCTTTAGCTTTAGCCCTGGATAGCAGTCTTCCAGCTCCGTGAGCTGTAGAACCGAATGTAAGTTCCATTGATTTAGGCGTCCCTACTAAAACCCAGCTTGAGTCTGCCATAGAGCCGGGTAGTAGCACTGGTTGACCTACGTTTCTATACTTGGCTGGAATTTCAGGTCTACCAGCTGGGAAAGCCCGAGTCGCACCCTTCCTATGTACGTAGACTTTTCTCTTGGTTCCCTTACTGTCCACTAAATGTTCTTCAAGTTTAGCTATGTTGTGTGCTACATCGTAAATTAAATGCATATCTAAATCCTCTGGGCTTCTCTTGAAAACGCTACTGAAGCTTTCTCTAACCCAGTGCATGATAGCTTGTCTATTAGCAAATGCATAGTTTATGCCACATTTCATGGCTTTCACGTAGTCTTCACCTTCTCGGCTTGACGCTGGTACACAAGCTAGTTCTCTGTCTGGAACTCGAATCCCATATTTATGCATGGCTCTCTCCATAACTCTAAGGTAGTCTGAACATATCTGATGACCGAACCCTCTAGAACCAGTGTGAATAAGCACCATTATCTGCCCCTCCTGTTCAATACCGAATACCTTCGCAACCTTAGGGTCCTCTATCCGATCTACGACGTCTATCTCCAAGAAGTGGTTACCAGACCCTAGAGTACCTATCTGAGGCTCTCCACGACTCCTAGCGGTGTTTGAGACTTTACTCGGGTCAGCACCCTCTATACTACCTCTCTCTTCACAGTACTCTAAATCTTCATCCCAGCCTAAACCGTGTTTAACAACCCATCCAGCACCTTCAACCATAAGCTCATCCAAATCTCTACTCGTAACCCTCAGGTCCTTCCTACGGCTTCCGAGACCACTTGGAACATTCCTGAAAAGCGAAACGGTAAGCTGTTTTAAAACGGGCTTAACATCCTTCACCGTAAGATTTGTTTTAACGAGTCTCACTCCACAGTTATGAACAACTATGCCGTTAGCTATGAAATTGTGCGCATCATGGTAAACTCCTATATCGTAGAACCTTGTGTAGCTAGGCTTGATGTATTCAACTCTTACAACTTTGTCGGAGACAAAACCGCCTTTATGGTAGAATTTTGATGCGAATTCTTCGAATGTTGGAAAGTCTTGGGCTATTCTGACGCCAGATGATGTCCCATATATGTTTCTTTCGACAAGTCTTCTGTTTATATGTTTCCCGGCAACTGCTTCATATGCTTTACTAATGCTTTCTGTACTCGCGTAGACTCCCATTGCCTTTTCAACCGCCTCCTCACGCATCTTTTTAACTGCATGCTTCCTCTTCAGATATTCGTAAGCGATGGACGCCTGAGCCCTCTTCTTAGGTGAGTATTCGTAGCTAATGTAACCGAGGAAGTTTCTTATAGAGTCCTCATCTACTATTGAAAGCCTATATGTTATACGCCCTTCGAGAGATTTAACCTTGTAGATTATGCTTTTAACGTTAAATTCGCGAAGAATTTTTGAAACTTCTTCGAGGAACAGTGTTAGATTGTCTTCGAGTTCTTTCTTCTTAGACTGAGTGAAACTTATCGGTAGTGGTGTATAACCATTGAAGCAGACAATACTTCCATCTGCTCCAAAGAGTCCGGCTAAAAAGTTTCTCTTAATCCAGGATTGAGCATTCTTAATCCACTCGGGGATACGGTAAGCTTGCTTCGTCTTCTTTCCAATAGGCATTCCAAGCTTATGCATAAGGATTGAGAAGGCTCTAGACGTAACCTTAACCATAGAATCTGTACAGTGACTCTCATACAAGCTATTCCACGCAGTTTTTATACGAACCCTTCTTTTCCTCATATATATCTTCGACGGTTTAACTCCAAGTTTTTTGAGGTCTTTTATGATCTCCTTAAGTTCCTCGGCTTCTCCGTGGAAGCTTAAAACTAGTCTCTTTCCTCTTGCTAAGTGTAGAGAACCATCCCCCAAGGCATATCCAAAGAGTCTAGCGAGCAAACCAACTTTAGGATCGCTAAGTCGCAATGGAATAAGACCCTTCTTTTTAAGATAGGTAAGTATCTGGTGATCGCATTCTCTAAAATCTCCATCATCTAGTAGTACATGATCATCTACGCTATATTCTACACCTTCAAAGGGATATACAATAACATGGTCGCCTTCTTTAATCTCCTCCAAGTTTTTATAGCCTTCAGGTGTAAGGATCGGGTGCAAGGCCCACATGTCCCACCTCATGGATGAACACAACGGCCCGAGCTGGCTTGCGCACTGCAA
>JAWAXJ010000001.1:0-24474 GCA_038896955.1 Desulfurococcaceae archaeon | reverse complement strand
AGAGGAGTCCGTTACGCATCTTTATGAGCCCGTACCTCTGCTTCACGTTCTTGATCGTCTTATATACCCATGATGTGGATCTTCCTAGGAAAAGTGCTATGTTGTTTATGCTTTGGCCAGCCCTGTACAGCATTATAGCCGTAGCCCTCTCCCGTTGAAGTGGAGGAACCTTTATATACCCCCTACGCGTAGTAGTTATCATGCTGGATTCTCCCCGGTAGTCTTGTGGGCCTGGGTTATATAAGGCTTTCTTCCGATGTATCCCGGGCCCGGGGCTACCGGGTATACACGTGCATGTTAAAGCTGAACCGGGATTCCACGTCGGGATATTGACTTGATGGTTTATCCTCATGGGCTGCACATATGGGAAAGATTTAAATATTCCTCGATGCACACGTGTACACAGGCCATGTCAAGCCAGAACCCAACCCAAACCGTTAAGCGAACCCAGGCCGATGCCCATGCTACCCCAGCCAGCATGGGTCAGGCTTCTTCAAGTGCTGGGGTTCTTGTCGTGTACGAAGAGCATGTAGGGAGCAGGACTGGAGCATCTAGTAGGTGGTTTTTTGAACCCCAGCCCATTACCCCTCCGATATTCGTTGGAGGGGGGACACACAAGAAGTGGCTAGTGACCGTTTTAAAAGGTACTAAAGCTACACTGGTACGTGTAAGTAACAGGGGTAATTTGTCCACAGTTACGTTCGTTATTGAGACACCAGTATTTCTCGACTACCTAGGTGGTGTCTCTAGTCTTGATCAAAGTCTGTATGAAAAGTATATGAGGATGATGGAGGAGATATAGTATGGTATACTTTGGTACATATTTGAGTATTGACACCTTTTCCGCGAGAGAGATCGTGGAAAAGATAAAGAGTGAGAAAAACCACGCCAGGGTTGTGTATAGGAGGTATAGTAATATAAGGTATACTGTTCTCAAGCCGTGTCCAGCCTGCCCGATACGAAAATATGTAACAAGAGTGAGGTTTACAGGGGGGCGAGCCTTCTGCACAGTCCTTGTTACTACTACAGGAGGGTCAGATACAGCTAAAACTGCATCAGCACTCCAATACACCAATGTGTGTCTAGCTGACTATATACTTCTTGCCAGGAATATAGTGAAGCTAGAGAAGGTACCATCTGACTGGCTATACCACCTCGCCCTCGACGCCTACTACGTCTACAGCTTCCTAACCGCCTGCAAGGCTTCCTCGTCTGAAGACGAGCACAGCCTACCAGTACCACCAAAATGCCGCAAACTACAACGTACATTCGAAGGTTAAACTCTCTCAGCCTCTTTTTTACAGGGGATAGAGAATGTACCTTGTAGTAATGGATAAACCAGGAGCTAAACCCGGCCGCATGCCAAGAACATTCTACTACAGACTCAAGAAGATGAACCTGCCTGTCACACGTGTGCAGAAGAGTGTATACGTAACAGAAAGTAGATCAGCAGCATACAGGCTGGCAGGCCTAGCTAGAGAGTACGGCTTTATGGTGAAGGTCTACAAGGTGGTGGAAGAATGAGATACTCGGTGATGCGTAGCAACATATATGTATGCCCTGTATGCGGTGTGAAATATAGGCATGTATCGAATCTGGTGAGACACTATAGAACCGCGCATATACAAGCATATGAACCGTACACGTGTCCAGCATGCTCTGCAAGACTCAACGATAGAACCGCGCTACTTGACCACCTCTGGGAGCATCAGATGGATGGTAAACTAGCGCTCACATACCTCGCCATGCTTAAGCGTAGCAAATGGCGTTCAAGGAGAAGAAGAAGGGCTGTAGAAATAGTGATGTCTACTCTAGCATTGAAGCCTATACCAATATCCCGGTGTAGACACGACGAGTGGATTGTAGAGTATGAGACCGCTACCAGCGGATGCTTCAAACGTGTAAGACGTGTATGCCCTGTATGCGGTGCATCTGTAACATATACTGAACATTTATAGCTGCATCTACGCTATACAGAAGCAGCCCATCGCACCACCTAAATGGTGTGATTGTAAGCGTCTCAGACCTATTAAGCTTTTGCCCGCCAGCCTCACCCCCATGAGCATAGTTCTCTTCCACATATTGGGCATATTGCCTTTCCTTTCTTTTCATCACCAGATATCTTTGATTCAATGAGCTCAATAGTTATACGCCATACTTGCCTAAGCATTTTGTCTATATGCTTTATGCCCTTCTCCTTCTCGCATATATTGCTGCTGTAATAATTGCTGCTGTAGCGGCGACACCGCCGACAACTCCCATAATAACCGGCTTCCAGTCAGTGTAGGTGAAGGAGATCTCTACCGTATATCCTCCAGGAGTAAACTTGTAGATGAGAACATTGTCGAAGTAGAGGTGGTTCTCATAGCCGGCTCCATAGGTGCATTTAAGTCTCACTTTCTTGCTTACGATTCCAGTCTCCTCAACAACCTCGCATATAGGCTCGTCGAAGTCCCAGTCGGGTTTTTCACCGATTTCCTCAGTCAGGTCTTCGAAGCCGAACTTTAAAGGCTTCTCGCTGAGCAGCTTCAGGTACTTGCCCGGCTCAACTGAAACCCTCTTTCCATCGGGTAGGATAATGTAGTCCCACCCCTTCCTCACCTTCCTGTTCGCCACGTAGATGGAGAACCTCTTGAAGTCAACCATTTACATCACCCCAGTCTCAGGATAATAATCCTCGTAGCCCCGTATGTGAACTTTTCCCTCACGGTTCTGAGCTACGTAGTCTTTTATAGACATACATAGCCCTTCCCCCTCGATTAACTCATTGAGGGCTCTTTGGGGGGACCCAGCTCCCCGCATCTGAAGGTTCAATACAGCTATAACGTCTCTATCCATTGTTAATCCACATTCTTCGCATTTCATGATTCTGCCCCCATAGGAAGCCATGCTTCCTGAGCAGACTTAATCCATCGCGGAACCTTAATAATTGGTTTCACTAAAAGGATGAACTTCATACTCTCCTTCCATCCTTTAATCCTTATTTCATACGCCCTCTTCTTAGCCCCCTTGGGTAAACCCCTATCTTTAATCACTGCACAAAATCCAAGCCTCGTAAGCGCCTCATAGACGATATCTATCAGCGTTGGATTTGAATTATACATGTGTATATTCATAGTTCCCTTGCCTTCAAAGCACAACCCCTCACTTTCATAAAACCCTTTTAAAAAATAGGGTTCGTAGCCTTTTATCAGCTCTCTTATATCCTCAGACGATATAGTTTTTCATATTGAAATCCCTAAATCAATTCCTTCATCCAACCATTTTCTGATGTACTTGTAGTACTTTTCTTTTTCTTAAGCTTTTTAGCTGAGTAGCCTGCGATCGCACCAATTGATGCCGAAATAGCACTCGCGAGCACTGAATCTATGCCTTTAAGCAATGCTGCTATACATATTGCCGTTAAGCATATTACTGCAACTATTTTCGTTGAATCCATTTTTGGGTCCACTCCTATTCAAGCAGTAGCTCTATTTTTTCATAGCGTCCCTTTTTATTAATTCCTTCAAAAAGCGTTACTCTTTTCTTTCCTCTATGTTCAAATTCCAATATATCAATATCTGTTGGCGCAACATTTAAGTCAACCGCTACCTTATCAATTGGTACCGGCGGTTCCTCAAAGACGATTATAACCTTTTCATCATCAGCAATAACACATGAAATTCCTTTGAAAACATGGCCTTTATCCTCTAAATGCTTTTGTATCACGCCAGCATCAAGCGGCTCAAGATGTTTTAATTTTTCTCTATCAATCAGTATTCTAATTGTCATTATAGTGTCACAAACCCAACTATAGGTGGTTGGGGCGATATTAGTGTTATCACGCCCCTAACACTCTGTACAGGATAATATGCATAAGCGGAACTAGAAGATGAATAACCATAGATTTGGTAAAATGAATTGGGTGGGAAATATAAGTCTTCAGTAAATGCAACAGGCGTGGTTGATGTTGTTGATCTGAGCGTTCCATAGGGTTTATCGTTAATGTACACTCGTCCATACGCTCTGTAACCAGATGCTGCATACATTTCAAAGTATGTGCGTATTACACCACCATAGAATAAAAGCATTTCTTTCATTTTTACAGGGCTCGTTGAATTCGTGTAACGAAGGGTTGTATCGCTAAGTAAAATATCGTCTGTTGGCGATATGCCGTACATATAGTTTAACGTTCTTTGTGGGTACTCCCAGACTTCTTTTGCACTTACAGTAGGCGGGTATATGCTCATTCACTCACCTCCATTACGACTTAAACTCACCTGAGACAGAGAAGGTGAATGAAGGCGAGGTTCCTCCAACAACCCATCTAACCCTCAGGTACCTGAAGGCTAGCAGTGTTATTGTATCCCATATTGTTTGAACCGAGTTTAAGCCCGTGTGAGAGAAGAGAACCTTGTATTTTCCAGTGTATTGGTCTTTGCCCTCGATGTATACGTCCAACGTTGGATTCGTACCTGAAACTGCGGTTATATCTATGCATATCTCGCCGTAAAGGAACCTCCCAACATCTATGTCCCCCGTGTTCCCGCTTGCTGTCCGAGCCCCGCTTGGCAGTAGAACTACGCTTTCAACCCAGTGGTCTTGGATATTCACTGGCTGCTTGATGGATGACTCTTCAACTGAAACCTTGAGGTTTCCAGCCGCGGTTAAAGTGCTTGGGAGCTGTGGGGATTTAGCTAAAAGGTAGCCCTCGGCGTCAATTCTTAACGGTTTAAACTGCTCTCCGCTGATTGTGCCAGTCCATCCTTCGACGACGTTGGCTTTAACGAAGTTTATCTGAGCGTTCTTTACGTACCCTGTTCCACCGGTTACGTACGCTTCCACGTATATGGGGTCGTCCCACCAGCCGGGAGCAATGTACGTTGCGTTCGCCTCCTTGCTAACGTACGAGGTCTCGGTGAACGTGAACGAAGCCAGTGTACCTCTGTAGTGGCTTCTGAACCTGACGTAGAGGGTTTGACCAGCTGATACGTACCCTTCGACGTACACGTGAACAAGGTACGTTCTCGAGGGAAGGTTTCGTTGCCTCACCACGCACCTTGTCTTCTCCGTCCACGAGGTCTCGGTAACACTGTACTCGGCTGAGTCAATCCAGTGAACGTAGTCGTCCACCGGCACTGTTGCGTTTCTCCCAGACGCTGGAGCAAGCGTTAAAAGCTCTCTCTTAACCGTGAGCAGGCTTCTGTCCAGGTTTGCTACCACGGTTGCGTTCACGATCAGCCTGTTCGACGCGTCGAACGTCAGCTTATCTGTCTGAGACTTTATACCAGACAACGTGGTTTCAGACGCTCTGGTAGATAGGTTTGTGTCTAGTCTGCTCAGGATAGAGGATAGTGTTGAGTCCTTTGCTAATCCTATTCCGTCCTCTAGCACAGCTACTCTGAAGTTGCCCGCTGATGTGAGGGATGCGGGCAGTCTGTCCCTGATCGCTACCAGCGTCGCCTCTGACGCTCTAGTTGATAGCGCTACGTCTAGGTTGGGCGGGTTTGGTATTACAGATAGCCAGTCTCCCTTGGTAACTGGTAACGATACGACTCCTACCTGTAGTCTACCGTCTGAATCAGTCTTAAGCATTCTAACTAAGCTACCGTCAAACCCTCCCGTAACTATCACATTCGGCGGCGGTTGATCTCCCGGTTGAGCTGTTGTTGCTCCTAGCTGTGCTAGGCTCAGGCTCGTCCACGTCATCTCCCTGAGTATCTCTACTATGCTTATCGAGGTGTCCTGTGCATCCCTTATCCTCACGTAGCCGTCGTCAATATAGCCTACCCTCGTTATAAGTCTCGACGAGTCATCGAATATGATGAAAGAAGATAGATACCGCATGCTAGATAAATATAGAGATATTTGCTCGATCAACAACCTAACGAATTCAGGGTCTAGGGCTTCCAGAATAGCCATTTCCATCACCTACCAGTAAAGTGGTATCCTCCAGATGGCGAACGGAGCCCCCTCGTACCCTCTGAAGACGTACAGGAACTTCCTGCCGCCGATCTTCACTATCTCAAGCCTCCTAGCCTCCCTATAATATGGAAGCGGTAGCCTAGTGTAAGCCTCCATTTTATTCGTGCTCAGGTCTAGATAGTATATGTATCTATATCCTTCGTTCAGGCACATGTATATTCTATTTGTATCTGGGTCGTATACTGCGTAAGTACCGGTTGAGAAGCCGAAGATTGCTGGAGTGTACGTTAGAGTTGTCCAGGAGTTTCCGCTTATGCTATATACGTATATTGTTGTAGTTCCTCCTCCCCTTATAACGTATATCTTATCAGGGTCGTAGTTATAGACCCAAACGCCAATGCTTCCGTTGCTTAGCGTCGCCGGAGCTGACGCCAGCGATGTGAACGAGTTGCCGGATATTGAGTACCTGTAGAAAGATGTTGAACCGTAAGCCGGTGCGTAGTATACATAGTCGTCGTTAGCCCCAGATCTTAGGGCTGAGCACGTGTGGCATATCCAGCTACCGTAGTTAGCCGCTACTGGTAGCGCCGCGAGGGATGTCCAACCCCCATTAGCTGGATTATAATATGCGAACCCTGTTCCAGCGTTCCCCTGTATGGCGAAGAAGTATCCTCGCGACGGGTCGTATATGAGGTGTGCTCCCTGATATGCCGCCCAAGGAGCGCCAGCCAGGTACTGATGCGTATCCCCTCTTACGCTGTACCTTCTAAACCAGTTTGAATTGTTGCCTCGTAGCCAGTATATGTAGCCACCCATGTCCCATGCTACAGCCGTGCCGTGGTGCTGGCTGTCTGGGGTTGGCTCACACCATTGAACGACCGGTATGTCTACTCCAGGTCTCAGAGCCATACATCGATCACCTCCCCGCATCTAGGGCAGGTAACCGTTATCTTTCTGGGGGATGTTGCCGGTGGCTCGTAGACTTTCGAGATACAGTTATAGCAGATGAAGTCGCCTATCCTAGCCTTACCCTTAGACGCTACCATAGGATCCTGTATCTCGACGACTAGGCTTCTACCATCAAGCTCCCTACCGCATATCGAGCATACATACTTCTTCGCTGACATCTAGTTACGCCCGCTTCTTCCACTCCTGGAAGATCTTCTTAACCAGTAGGTCTAGATCGCTCTTCTCCTCCCTTCCAAGCGGGTTGCTGAAGTAGAAGACCACCTGACCCCTCTCGTTGTCAACCTTGACGGCTAGCGGTTTAAACCCGGGTTTGGCTACCGCCTCCAAGATGCGGGCGGCGTCTAGAGGCTTATCCTTCAGTAGCTCTACCATGTCGAATATATACTCGTATTCAGGCAAACCCCCCACCTCTAGCTCCAATACTCTATATCCAGGGTGCTGCTACCGGTAGCGGTCTTATAGTATACCGCGGTTACACCGCTGAATGGGAATATCCTTATCGTCCTAGCCCTCAGGATAAGCGGGTTGGTAGCTGGAACAGAGCCGTTTACACCTACCAATATGTCTACGTCCCCCCTGTTCCTGAGTATCAGCATCTTTCCTCCCGGGGCAGCTATTGCGGTGCTGCCTTCCGTTGTCCCGACCGAGATATTCGCTATACAGTATGGCATTCTCGAAGGTAGATAAGAAGGAACGACACCTAACGCATACATCGTCGAGCCGACTACGTCTAGGCTGGCTTGGCCTAGAGCGTTGGGTATCTTCGTATCGGCTAGCCTTGTGGATAGGTTTACGTCAAGCTTATTCAGTATCGAGGATAGCGTCGCCTCGCTAGCTCTAGTGCTTAAAGCCACATCAAGGTTTGATGGGTTAGCTACCACTGCAGCGTTAACTGTAAGCCTATTCGCTGCATCGAATGTCAGCTTATCGGTCTGGGTCTTAATCGCACTTAAAGTCGTCTCAGACGCCCTCGTAGAGAGCGCTACATCAAGGTTCGATGGGTTTGGTAATGTTAAGACGTCGACCTGCAGCTCACCAGCCGCATCGGTTTTAATCTTTCTTGCCGTAGTTCCATCGAAGCCGTATATGCCTCCATCCCATCTACTGGTGAATGTTGTCTCAGCTAGCCTGGTTGAGAGGTTTACATCTAGCTTACCTAAGATCGAGGATAGCGTCGACTCCGAAGCCCTTGTGCTTAGCGCTACATCCAGGTTAGATGGGTTTGGAAGAGTATCCAACGCAACCTTAAGCCTATTAGAACCGTCAGTATATACTCTCTCCCAGACGCCACCCGCGCTATCCCAGCCTAGCAGGGCGCCGCCGATTATAGTGGTTGTCGGGTTTGACATCGTGTCTCCTAGGGTTACGGCACCCGGGAACTTGCCGCTGAATGCCGCCAGCGTGGATTCTGATGCTCTAGTACTTAAAGCCACATCTAGCTTGCTATCGAAGCTATCAAGCTTGCTTTTCACGTACGCCGGGTCGAGAAACTCTAGCAGAGACACGGTTCACACCCCCTACTTCTCGTCAACCTGTATCTTCTGCTTAATCATCCACTCCTCCTGAAGCTTCTCAAGCTTCTCAAGTATACACGACATTATCCAGTCGTTAACAGTCTTCCTCTCATTCCTAGCTATACGGTAGATCAACGCGTAGTCTCCCCCACTCATCCTGACCAACGCTATCACCTCATCCATTATAGCTTTAACACCTCCACGACTGCCTTTGTCCTCTGTCCAGATGGAGCCTTAAGGTATAGTGTTCTAGCGATCCGCGATATCACTTTAGCAACGCCAGGATATACGACTGAGTACTCACTATCAGTGACTGGTCTGTCTAGGTTAAATTTAACCGGCTGATAGTCTGCCGGAACCTTGATACAGTGTAGGAACCCGTTTACGTCGAGTGATACACCGGTATCGTCAACATCAACCTCAGGTATGAACAGATGGTCTCTAGCAGCCGGCACCGTTTCGACAACCCCAACCTCAACCCTCGGGAAATCTGGGCACATCTCCATCTATGCTATCGTATCGTCTGATAAATAAGTTTTTGCCTGAGGTTGTATATGTGTGTTATACTACTTTGGTGAACAGGTAGTCGAACGTCTTGAACGAACCGGCTGTCTGATGTATTACGACCTTATACGCATACGCCGTCAGCCTTGGTATGAAATATAATGCCGGCGACTCCTGTCTACCTGTAAACGTCTCCTCTGCATACTTCTTGTATTCTCCATCTTCCCTTATCTTTACAAACGTCTTTATTACAACAGTATCGCCATCTGTCATATTGCTTAGATCTACGTATCCGCTCAGCATAGCTAGACCTATATACTCGAACATCGTCTGCTCTGTCCCATCAGTTGTTATCGAGCCTTTACCAACTATTCTAAGCAACATGGGTGCTATAACCCTGTCGACTATATCTTCTACTGGGCTTACTTTTATACCTAACGCGGAAGCTATCGCTCTCAGCACTACATCGTTTAAACCTCTAGCCAGATACCAGATGTACAGTGCGTCTACCTGTAGCTGCAGTGCTTTTGACGTGTATGTTTTACCGAGCTTCCAAAGTTTTTCAGCATACCACATGTACTCATGCATCACCGGGTATTCAGATGGGTTTTTGCTAAGTATCTCTCTAACGGTTGATATGAGATGTTCGTGTGTCGCCTGGTAGCTTGCTATGCTAGGTAGTGCTAGTGGCTTTGTAGCATTCAGATACTCTGCATATACGTCGGGCTTCATCTTTACATCCCAAAGCTTCGCTCTCTGTACTGGTGACCTTGATAGTGTCCTCCTCCTTCGCGCAGGCATCAACATATCATCTTTCTTCTACTGTATTAATCTTTTCTTATATACCGCTTATCTGGAACATGTTCTTCCCTTCTTCACCGTATACAACGAGTAGTCTACCAGTCTTCTTAACAAACTTTAACACAACTCTCAATGGTATACCTGTACTCATCCTTCTTATGATGAGTACTGTATCGTCAGATACTATAGGCTTCTCTCTACCGCTAGCGAAGACTTCATCATACTTGTTGAGAGACTCTGTAACATTACCTCTACGTATCTCCTCCACCACCTCGACTTTATCGTTGAACGATATCAGTAAGCCCTCCCTACCCCTCTTTATCCAAAGCTCATCAAAACCATCCCTCCTGATGATCCTGATAGAGTAGCCTTCAATCTCTATTTCTCTACGTAGTTCATATCTTACATGCGTAGCTTGACCCGTAACAAAGTATGATAGCCTATGTAGGGAAGCCCATTGATCCCAGTCGGCCAACCATGCATCATTATAGCCGACTAGTAGGTTGACTGACGAACCTGCAAGACTTGTGATATCACGGTATGCTACATGCGGCGGGTTTGCCGGTGTAAACCTTAATATAGGTGGATCCGTCAATACTATGTAGCCGTAAAGCGATTTGTCGTAGCTTCCGTTAGGATAGCCTAAACTATACATGCTCCATGATAGTAGACAGTAGGGTAGTGCAGGCTGTTCTGTTTCATCGAATATGCCTGGGTTGCCGATTACAAGCGCTATATTAGCACGAGTCCCGTCATAGCCGTGGTATGCCCCCATCCTCATATTAAACTTAAACGTGTTCATAGCTGTGAAGTTTGAATGCCAGTACCATCCAAATGTGTAGCAGAGGGTAGTACGGTAATACTCATATGAGCGTTTATGGTTTGCGGCAGGTTGATCAAGCTCTATTGCTGAAGGTAAAACATAGAATGAAGTGTAGTTTGGGTCATAGTTGAAAAAGTGCGGTGTCGTATCAGACCAGGTATAGTCTACGAAAAACTCCTTCCCCGCAAAGAATATGGGTTCTGATAGAATTATAGAGTCGGTATACTGTAGATATGCTAGTTTTTCGATAAGCCTCCATAGCCAGTATAATGACATGACTATCGCATTCTCCTTTTCTGGTGAAACTATATCCATAGACTTCAGTACACCAACCTTCATAATCTCGTTTTCAGCATTGGTTAGATATGGATGTGTAACCCCCCTTTCTTTGAGATATTCGATTAGCTTTACGATGCCTAATCTTATGCTATGCATATCTTCTCTTGTTACGCTATCACCCTTAGCAACCTTCCTTATAGTATCTATGTAAGCCTCGATATCGTCTAAAGTCGTCAAGTATAACCCACCGCCCTCAGCCTCCTCACCATCTCCTTAAGTATATAGACGGGATTGTTATGGTCTTCAGGTAAAATCATACTACCCTTGAATACGAGGCGTAGTAAACAGCCATGCAGTAAGAAGCTGATGGTGAAGTACTCGTTAAGCTTTACTGAATCAGCTAGAGAGATTGTCTTTAACATTGTTTACGGTTCACCCCACCTTTATATCCCATACTACTTTGAGTACATCCCCGCCGCCTACACTTATAGCGGTGTATGTTCTCCTTGCAAGCATAGTACCACCGGATGGTGCGTCGAATATACCGGCCTCAGCTAAACTGTATGATGCTGTTATATTGAATACAGCATCATAGTGTACCGTATCGTTGGGACTTGTTGTAGTTAACATAGTTATAGTAGCCGGCACCCTCATCACTTCATTCTGTAAAGCAGTGTCTGACGGTGAGGGTGGTGTAGTACCAGTCCCTACCGCTATATATGTGAATGGGGTTGCTGCAACACCACCTATAAGACCAGCTATATGTGCTATTCCAGCATCGACGATCATGTTAGTATATGTTTTCCTATATGCTTCCTTCCCACATCTTATCAGTATAAGTGTAAGTTTCCCTTCTAACCTGATCCTATCCTTCGTACGTCTAAACATATGAACATCTATTAGCGTACACTCTAAAAAGCTTATCGTTACATATATTCCTCGACTATATCTCTAAGACTTCTACCTATTGCACCCCATGTCAGTTCATTTCTCACATGTGTATCAACATAGTCTTTCACCCTAACCTTATACTCCTCAAGATTATCGAGTACATCTATTGTCTTATCTACAGCCTTCTCCAAAACCATCTCCACACCGTAACCATCGTGTATTGGGTTGTTCTCCAAAACCCTTCCACTCCTGACAGACTCTACAAGGCTCCACTCTGGTAGATAATCATCCCATGCTCCTCCCTTAGCAGCTATGACTGGCAGACCCCTTGAGAGGGCTTGGAGAGCTGGGTGCTCGAACCCCCCGCCCCTACTCGTGAGCAGGAATACATCGCATATATCTATGAGCTCCATGAGCTCACCCTCACTAAACCACTCTGAGCTCACCCTCCACTCTAGATAGAGGTCTAATCCATCCATCTTATAGTCTATTGGCTTCGATATGTAGCCAGCTCCATGCATAGTTTTAATAACTAATGCTACGTCCCTCCTCTCGCCATACAGCCTCCTATAAATTTCAAGCAAAATATCCAAACCCTTCCTGTATTCGCTATGAACTATGAAGCTTAGGAGTAGCTTACAGCCAAGCTTCTCCTTCAGATCAGATATATGCTTGAACTTGGATGGCTTTGACGGGGGGGCATCTATCCAAGACTCGTCCACGCCATGCGGAACCACATGTACCGGTTTCTTGACGCCTGAACCCTCATAAACCCTCTTCGCAAAATTCGATGGGACTATTAAAGCATCCGCATACTCCGTTAGACTAACCGCATATGGTGTTATATGTGTTGAATCAGCAACATCGATACCTATCAAACCGTTGAAGTAATGCCGTTTCCTAGCCAATCTCGACTCATACTTTTGAAGCGGGTAGAAGTAGGGTTGAAGTATAAGCAGCGGCTTCGTAGCGGCTTCTATGTATGGCAGAGCCAGCTCATCCATCTCATAGAGCCTGAAGTACTTTCTAAGCTGTTCGCAATGCTTCTTTGCTATTACACTGAAGCTAACCCTACGCAGCACCGGATAGAAGTAGTATATTAGACGAGTCATATAGCTATAGCGAGCCACCATACCTGTACATCTGCACCGCTTGGAGGTGCTGTTTTGAATGTCACTGATATATATGTTTCGTCAACAGTCCAGTAGTCTATGTCTGGTAGCCCTGAGGTAGCTTTGCCTACGAGTGCGACTATAGGTGTTTTACCTGCTTCATGTGCTATATTGAATGTTGTGGTTGCACCATCGCCGCTAAACTTCGCTTTACCGCATCTGATTCTCTTATCTAGCTCTTCTAGTGCATCGACTACCGCATTCCATTCTTCCGGTGTTAAAATCTCAACACCCTTATATGTTAGACCCCATCGAGAGATGGCTGACCACCACACTATTCAGGATATGTTACAGGTATTCTTAACTTCCTAGCTCTTCTAAGTGCTGCCTGAGCCTTATAGAACATTATCTCATCATCTGAGAAGCCCCACTTCTTCATCTCGTTCAGCTCCTTCTCGAGATCAATATCTGATATCAGCCCATCAACATACAGGTTTATCAGCTGTGTGATATACATCCTTGCCTCGGGCTTAACTGGTCTATTACGGATATACTCCTCCCACATCTCCTTCAGCTCCTGCTTATCCGCATACGGCAATGGGAGCGCATCAATCATCTCCTTCACTTTGCCAAGCGCATACTTGCTTGCCTTAGGTGAGTATTCGCTAAGTTCGACAAGCCTATCAACTGTACCTATGAGTTCTGTCCATGCACGTCTGTAGCGTTCATAGTCTGTCACTTTTCTCAGGAACTCTAACTCCTTAGGCGTATACCCTAACAAGCCTGAGACTTCGTTTAGAACCTTTTCAAACTCTCTAGACGATATCATGAAGCTTGCATATAGCTGTTCAGCCCTCGACAGGTATCGTTTAATATCATCAACAAGAGGCTTTATATCTATATACTTCGACCATACCTCCTGCCACTCCTTCGGTACACGCTTAGCCTTCATGACATCGTCGAAGAACCTCCTAGCCTCTGGTATGTACTCACATATCGATGCAAGCATAGAAGGTGTAGGTATATATTCTCTAGAATTCAGTATAAGTTCTTCGAGTTGATTTCTAAGGTGCATTATAGCCATCTCTCTATCAGTGAAACCTATAAGTTTAGCATACTCCTTTACTGCTTTATCAATCTCATCAGGTATCTTAACGTATAGCATGGCGCGTCTATACACTGATAGTAATGCTTTAACATCGTCAGCTATCGGTCTAACAGATATGTACTGTCTCCAAACCCCCCTCCACTCCTCAGGTATTAGCCTAGCCTCGAAGCAAGCTTCTATAAGCTCGTCTGGTATAACGATATATTCGCTTAGTGAGGCAAGCTGTGTTGGTGTAACCGCATAATCCTTCACCGCTATACCGAACATTATATTCATAACCTCGTATAGAAACTCTCTCTCAACCCCAGTTAGCCTAGAGTATTTAACCACGGTATCTATAAGCCTACTCATCTCAACCCTTGTCACCACGCCGGTTGCAACACGGTACATCAACCATCCGAGCCAGCGCTGAGTCCACATCCTGATCCTTCGAACCGTGTAGACCTCCCTCCAAATGTCTAGGCTCTCAACGTAAGGCTTGTAGTATGCTTCGACGAACGATAGCTTAAGCTCATCCGGTAGCTCCAAGCCAGTTATCTGCTTGTAGTCTTCGGCGAAGAACTTGTTAACCCTCTCGATTACACCTGTAAGCTTACTCTTGAACTCATCGTATGTAGCTATAATGTACTCCTGGTAGCCAACCGCTATATCTTTCTGTATCTCTTTCAGTATATCTAACGCTCTATCCATCAGTGCTCTAAGCTCTATCAGCTTCCGCTCTGGTGGTAGATACATTACCGGCTGGTTTACCCATTTCTCGCTCCAGCTCATCGTCGCCATGTCTATGTAGGCTACTTTGAAGCTTGCCGTTATGAAGCCCGCAAGGAACTTGTCTATAGCTTTTATATCCCAGAATCCTTCCTTGAAGATGTTTACGAAACCTGTTCTAAGCAACGTACGTTCCTCTGATAATGCGTTCATAGCTTCAGCTACAGCTGTAGCCGGTACCCATGCTGGGTGTAGACCTGTAGCTTGCAGCGTCCTACAGAAGTTTGTCAAATCTAGTGTTATCCTTGATGTCGGGGTCAACTCGACGTATCTAGTTATAAACTCGTTTACAGGTGAAGTGTATGTCACTCCTTTAGCGCTGAGCTGCTCGTATATACCCCACTTGATCATCCACCGCTGATCTATCTTTGTAGGTATATCAGCCAACGTGTCGATGTAGATCATGTTGTCCGATGTGAAGCCTTGAAGCCAGCTGAACTTTGCGTAGTCATGCCACTTCATGTATGTTTTCAAAGCCCTCATTAAGTCTTGAACTTTAAAGTTTAACATGCTTGGCGCTACAGGTGTGTAAGCACCTATGTCCTTTGCTTCCTTCTCTATATCAGCTCTCTCCGCATCTGTCATGGTCACCCATAGTAGACCGCTTATACCTCTAGTCGTGAACTGCCATAGACGCTCAGGTGATGGATACCTGAATCTCAGTAAGTAGTAGAGCGCCCCAACATCCTCAGCCATACCTCTTGCCTTGTACAGCGTGTAGAAGTCAGCTATGGATGCGAAGATATCTCTCACCATCATCGTTGCAACATCCGAAGCTGACGGTAACTCGTAGATCAGCGATAGCGGTATCTTCCTCTCCACCCCGAACCTATCCTTCACCACTACATGATACCTATCGACTGATGCGAAAAGCAGGTCTATCACCAGATCAGAGTATCCGTACAATGATAGGTAGTATTTCGAAAGCTTAAGCATATCTTCGTATGCCGCGCTCGGCATCGACCTCCTAGCCGCCTCCATTACCAGATCCAATGACGGTAGCTCAACCGGTAACACGTTTCTGAGGCTATAGCTTAGCACCCTGCTTATGGGCTGGCTAACCCAGATGCCCATACCGTAAACCATTGCGCTACCAACTATGTCAACCCACTCCTTCACTTCCCGTGAGAAATGCGATAGCGACGCCCCGATTGCCTTTGTTATAGAAATAGGTATATCTATACCTATGCCGAATGGTCTCAGGCTCAGGTGGATCGGCTCCTGTATGTTGTATAACGCTTGTCCAGCCTGATACATTCCATGCGCCGCTAGTCGAACCGGTATCGATGCCCAGAGTGGTGACGAGAGGAAAACCCATGCCATTGTATACATGTTCATTATTTGTGTTTCGATATTTTCAGCTTTCAAGTATTCAGGTGTACCTATGCCTATAGACTTCGCAACCTCTGTTAGTAACGGAGCTGCTTGTCTACCCATATACTTACCCACCTGTTCGTGTAGACCTCCAAGAATAGCTTCAAAGACACCTCTCAGAATTGATGATAACCTTGAGAACACCTCCCATAGACCGCCTAGAAAGCCTGTGATAGAGCTACCTAAAAACTCTGCTAGCCCGCTAAACACCTTCTGCGCAGACCCCCAGACTGCTCGTATAGCGTTAGCGAAGAATTCCTGTAGAGTTTGTATACCACTCCAGATTGTCTGGGTTATACTTGTAAGAGCTGGCTGTATATATGCCTCATACACCCCGACAAGAGCATTAACCAGTGGTGCGAATAAACTTGAAGGCGTACAGAAGAATACAGGGAACTCAGACTTCGGTAGTATCAATCTCACACCAAGTACGAGAGGTGGTGATGATGTAAACTCCCATCCAGGTTCAACACCTTCAGTCATATACCTTACTATTTTCTGTATTAATTCGAATAGATGCTCCAAACCTAGCCTGATCGATTCTGGCAGACCTATCCAGATGTATTCTCCAATCCGTTTAATCGCCGATGTTATCCATGCACCAGCTTCAATCACACCGTTTACAAAACCCATGAAAGCCCTGCCTATCTCTGAGAAGCCTACTGAAATTATGCCTGCAATATCTTTGAATGCCCCAACCATAAAGTTCCATAGATCCACCAATCCTTTATCTATCTTGGAAAAGCCATCCATGATCGACTTCGCTATATTCGAGAAGAAGTCTGATAAAGCCTTTACACCAGCCGATAACGCATCTAGAATAGATCTACCCATCACTGTTAACGCATCGATAAAGACTTCAGCAACACCGTGTAAAGCATCCATGATGCCTTTCAATATCCCTGAGAGGAGGTCTACTATAGATTTGAAAGCTACGCTAAAGTAGTCAATTATCGATTTAGCAGCACCAGATAATGCATCCATTACCGTTTTACCTATAGATTTGAAAGCATCTATTATGTTATTGGCGAAGCCAGCAAGACTGTCAAGTATCGTTTTACCTATAGATTTGAAAGCATCTGAAAGAGACTTTACGGCCGCTGATAGGGTATCCATTATTGTTTTCCCTATACCTGAGAGGAGGTCTACTATAGATTTGAAAGCTGCAGATATTGAGTCGAGAATCGTTTTGCCTACCGATGCTAATAGGTTTGATAGTGTTTTAACTGAGCTACTCAATGCATCCGTTACTGTTTTACCTAACGCTCCAAGTGATTCTAACAGTATTTTGCCGGTAGCTGATACCGTATCAGATATTGCCCTTGATATGCTACCTATAACCGATTCTATAGCTGGTAGAATCACCCTATTTAGAAAGTCAGATATAGCGTTTATACTTGGTATAACAGCTCTCTCTATGAAGGCTGTTATCGCTGAAGCTACCCAAGATGCTACTGAGTTAAACACGCTTACAAACCAATCCCTAAGCTGACCTAATGGATCTAGTACCCCTGCCTGGAAAGACGCTATAGCATCTAAGCATATTTTCTCCTCTTCAACTAGCTGGTATGTGCATGTAAGTTCGACAGGCTGTGTCTGGCTGTAAGATTGGACGAATACATCAGCTAACAACTTAGCCATTTGCTCTATCTCTTCAGGTCTTATCTCAGGTAGCTCCTGGCTCAAGCTATCAGCCTCCTCAACAATTCTATACCATATGCGTAATATATGAATTTCACTTTCGCTATCTCAACTCTAAGCTTATCGATAAACTCTCTCTGGCTTCTAGCATCTATCGTAAAAACCCTACTCCTAACACCCATATAGTTTATTCTAACAGCTACATGGAGCCATGTTTCACCAGAGATAAGTGTTGATCTAGTAACCTCTAGCACATCAACTATACAACCATCTAGCGTAATCGAGAGTGGAGGTAGGGTGAACGATGACGGCTCCACAAGAAACTAGTATACTTTATGTCGTATATGAGGGTTTCCTCTGAGGTGCAGATATACCTTTAACAACCTGGTTAAGCCTCTTAACAATCTTGAAGATCTCTCTACATTTCTGAGCTAATGAGCATGCCTGGATGCTCTCACAATCCAGTGTTGAATACTCGAATGAAAGCTCATGTGTCTTAAGCAGTAGATCTTGCATAAGCGATGTTAATTCAGTCCTCACCTCCTCAGGTACCTCTGGAGCCGTTATGCTAACCTGGCTAGCCTGAGCCGCGTCTTCTTGACCTGCTCCCCTACTCTGAGCTTGACTTCTCTTAACCTGCTCAGCCATAACGCCATCCCCTCATACAACTTACTCAACACATCGTTATTTAAACCTTGTGCAGTCCAGTAACGCATCCACCAATCCCTAAACTGATATTCGGTCATCGCCCCCCATCCCTGGAATCCCCATCTATGCCTCTTAGCTCTGAAAGATATTGCCTGTAGAACCGCATTCTGATACTGTCTAACCTTTACCGCGTTAGCCTCCTCGGGCGTTATCTGAGCCTCAACCCACGCCTCAATATGCCTCCTATATGCCTGAAGCAGGTCGTATTGGCTCGTCTTCTCGCTCTTATGATAATCAACCATCTCCTCAGGCTTATTATAGTTTGAGTAGGCCCACGCTGTTAGGCTCAGTCTATTTATTACCCCACGAGTCTTATACACTATCGTATCTATGAACGGCGGGTTCCTTTTCCCCTCAGGGTATACATATATCGTTTCTCTAGGCATTAGGAACCCGTATCCTAGAAACGTCAGGCCAAGTATGAATCCACTCTGTAGATGCTCTAATGTTCTAAACTTTACGTCATAGATATTGCCCATGTAGTCTACTACAGGTATTGATGTTAAGCCATCCTTATCTTCAGCAAGCCTTCCTCTACCCAGAGGCGATAATCCTAGTACAAACGCATTGATCTGTGCAGATGAGAGTAGAGCTAACCTATTCACCAGTGTCACACCTACAACTTCATGTATATCAAGCGTTTCATGAACCCTCTCGATATCAGCTAAGTAGCTTACCCTAGCAGTTCTCATAAGGCTCAACCTATATAGTGTCGCACGCACAAACTCCCTCTGCACGGGTGGGTCATAGTAGCTTTCACCGTACCGTGTTAAACCATAGTAGGCTTTCTTCAACCTTGTCCTATCTATAGATTCAGCATACTCAGGCTTGTAGTTTACATATGTATATCTATCTACGCTTGAAGTCCAAGCATACTTTAAAGTATAGTCTACTGGTGTGAACTTCACCCATATACCCTGCATAACCTCATCTATCGATGGGGTTGTGTACTCGTAGTCGAGAGCATACGGCTGAAACTCGAATGGTGCGATATCAAATAGTATAACCATACCAAGCTGTGTGAGGTCGAATAAAGGTATTTGAAGCCACGCCCACTCACTGAAGAGTGGGGCAACATCAAGCAGCCTAAGCCATGTGATGTACACCCCGTCTTCGCTAGCAACCTTCACATGATACTTCCTCTTGTCTAGTACGTTCTCGTAGCTCATAGATTCACCTCACAAACCAGCTATATGTTTTAACAGCATCGAACTGCTTAGCATGCTCTCTAACCTGTCTGCTCCTCTCGTTATACTCATCCGGGTCGCATATACAGATTTCGTAAGCTTCAACTATACGTTGAGCAAGCTCCTCAACACTATAATAGTGCATAAGGTAGAGTATACCCTGACCATGATCCTCATAGCCTTCACCAGACACCCCCACAGTGAAGTTCGCTGCCGGGTGGGCTACCTCTGTCAGAGGCTGATACTCAGGATATATGCATGGAACACCGAATGCCTGGGCCTCGAGAAGCGGTAGACCAAACCCCTCAGCAAGGCTACTACAGACATAGTAGTCGAATGAAGCTATCAAGCCTAGTATTGAAGACCTATCGAGTTTACCAAACTCAACTCTCACATATGTGTTGCTCAAACCCCTGAAGTGGGTAGCCCCCCTAGCAGTTGTCAGTATCACGAATTTCGCATCCGGGGTTTTAGGTGAGGCTAGACTTATAGCTTTAGCAAGCCTATCCAAACCCTTCCTGGGAAGCTCAGAGGCAACCGTACCGAATAACACCCTTGCTTTAAGCTGTTTTTTAACCGACTGCTTATCAACGGTAATAGAGTTAACAGCATCAAGGTTTACGCCGTGGTGAACTACCGCTATAGGTTTAACACCAACCCTGCAGAGCATCTCAAACGTGAATCTACTATTAGCTACAAATACACCGTCTCTAACCCACCAGTCATCTATCAGATGCTGTTTAGGCACCCCCTCAACAGTGACATATATCACTGATGGTATACCGTGATCAACATAGTCTCTATGCGTCATAACCCAGGGGGATAGGATCAGCGGATCGAACGGTATGAATATTATCGCTCTCCTAAACTGTGCATCGAACCAGGGAACGATATACGTGTATGCGTTAGCTGTACGCCCATGCCTCTCCAAAGCGTAAGCAATATCCTGGCTTACAACCCTGAGGGAGGGGGCATAACTAGATACTACACCGTAGTCAAACATATGAAAAAATAGGGGGGTTGAGGTTTAAAAAGTTATCCGCTATCTAGCTTAGTACGGCATCACCCAGCCAGTTATCACCTGTATTATCTCATCGCATACAGCTGGATCAAGACCGTATGCTGTTACGAAGTAGCTCTTGAGACCGTTAGCTACCTTCTTGGCTACGTCACCCTTCTGCCTGACAGCATGCCTCAAGAGGGCGGTACCGAAGGCTAGATACGTAGCCCTTAAACCGCCCCCTATACCGTACTCATCTAGTATCGGTCTTATCAGGTCTCTAGCCGTGCCGATAACATTTAAACCCTCTTGAGCCCTATCAAGGGCTACCTCCCTAACATCGGTGAACCTTGTACCAACCACAGTCGGGTTAAACTTAGCCGAGTACTTCTTAAACATCTGTGCTCCAGTCTTGTAGATAGGCATATCTCGACACCACCGTAAAATCTATTTATAGGCGGTGTCATATAAACATAGGAGGGAAATGGTTATACAATCCTCTAAGCAAAGGGGGGCCGTTATACGCAAGGATAAGGTTGATGAGGAGGCGTCAACACCTACCAAAGAGGATTTTGTAAGAGCGATGAAGGGGCTAGCATGGATCATAGGTACGATGCTCGAGTCAACATTAAGCTACTGGAATTTCAGAGTAAGATTTCTACGTGAGAGGAATATCGATGTAGTGTCAAAGGTCAAGGTTGAACCACTGGAGAAGGGGTATAGAGCGATAATAGAGGTTGAGGCGACAGACGAAACGATAAACTACTTCGCATTGAAGTCTTTCGAGCTTAACAAGCTTGTGAAGGCTAGAAGAAGAGTCTTAAAAGAGGTTACCAGGGTTAAAAAATTTGAGAGAGAAGCAGGTATAATAACAGAGAAGATATTCCGTGAATGGGTGAAGAAGCATGTCAGCTCGTAGGCTTGAAATAATCGTACCTGAAAGGATCTTCATTGCTCTAGATAAGATTGAGAAGATGAGGGGGGTAAGAAAGGAGGATTTATTAGTGATGGCTTTAGTAAAGCTTATAGAGGAGTTTGAGAAGGGTGGAGGATGAGGATATGAGCTTAAGTATGCTTATCAAAAACCTTATCGCACCTATAACCGATCCTGCAACCAGGATTGATATTGCTACGACGATAAATTACCTCTTCTCAGTATACCTCGAAGGAGCAGATAGCGAGGATCGGATAAGAGCGGGGTTATATGAGGTTTGCGAAACAGTACTCAGAGCTACACATACAGATCTAACTGAAGCTGAACTGAAAGATGCTGTAGAAAAAATCGTGAACGACTTTATGAAGGCATTCAAGCTTGAAGCACTGAGGCATAGAGTGCTGTCAGGAATAAAGACTAGGTACGGGTTACCCTAGTGTTTACGCTTCACATATCTACGCTTACCAACACCCTCACAGATTAGCCTATATATGTAATACCTCCATAGTGGATGTAATCTCTCCATAACTACTCCATCACCTCCTACCCTCTGTTCTAACATAATACTGTCTAGCCACTCCTAGAGCACCGAGTACACGCATGAGAATGTAGTTTGTAAGCCGTCTCTGCTTCTTCACATAGCTTTTAGGCACATACACCTTCTGATTCTCTAAATCGAAGTACACCGGTATGCGATCATACACCTGCCTTCCATTCGGCATCCTCTTCTTCTTAGTAACTATATAGAATACTTTACCGTTTAAAACCCTCTTATCCAAGTAAAAGTTTTTATCTGGATACCTCTGCTGCAGACTCTTCACGTAATTCTCTAAGTCCTCGACCGTAACGGTATTTGCATTCTGGATCGGAACAAGCTTAAACAACTGCACGTATCTGCCAAACTGACCGTAGCCTTTAACCGTCACCTCAAAGTCTTTGAATACCTCTAGCAGCGTTACTTTCATAGCCTCCACCTGTCATATTGTAACTGTGTAATTGTGGTATATAAGCTTTTCCCCCACACCTCACGGATCCAAGCGCTTTACCCACTCATACTCCGCATCTACATGCTCTGGGAGCTCATGTATGAAATCTACCAGGTTCATCCCCCACCACCAAGTGCAAGGCAACCCATAATACCAAGGCTTACCCTCCTTGATATTCATTATGCAGTAATTTATCCAGTGATCCACGATGATATCCCTGATTTCGCTTATAGGCTTCGAGGAGTGCCAGTATAGCCTGTGAGGCTCAGTTATGTATACTGGGATGTAGCCCTCAGCTTTGAGTGTATTCTTGATCAAGTCATATGTTGCAATTCTGTAATGCCTGAAGTCGTGATGCTCAATTACTATGACCGGCTTACACCTCCTTATGATGTTCATCATCCCCCTCACAACATTCCACTCATACCCCTCGACATCTATCTTCACGAGATCAGCCCAATCCACCACATCATCCATCGGCTTAACCTCAACATCAACAACCTCCAGACCGCCGTAGCCCTCAAGCAATGTTGAGCCTGACGCCATCAAATACAGCTTTTTAACCTCACTCTTATCACCTAAAGCATACGGATGCACCTTTACATTTCCCAAACCGTTTAGCTCAACATTCTTCAAGAGGATGGTTCTCGAAACCGGGTTTGGCTCGAATGAGTGTACCTCTCTGACATATGGCGCCAACCTGCACGTGTAATAACCGACAAAAGCTCCTACATCACAGAATATCATATCTTTTGAGGCAATACTCCTCAAAGCCCTTAGAACGCTCAGCTCACCTTTGCTTAAAACCTCAACGCTATGCTTGAGCCTCTCATCTCTGCTAACAAACCATTTGAATCCATCCCAGCTTACCGCTACCTCAAACTGTGGCTCCATAAAACCTTTATATAGTGTTTAGCTATATAAACATGTAGGTGTCTGACGTATGATTTGCCCGCTGTTAGGTAGATGCACCGAGAAGGTTACATATGACAAGTATGTGAATATATGCTCGAATATCGCTAGAGACGCTTTCAAGGAGTGCGATGTATGGAGGAAGCTTACCGCCGAAGCTAAGACTCCAGGCGAATGGAGCCGGCTGATATCGGTTATGCCTGCGACGTAGTCATGCTCCACGTTTCTCTAGAAACTCTTCTATCGCCTCCTCGACAGCCTTCGTCAACCCGCCAAACAGTCTTGGGTTAGTCTTTTTAACGTAGTTGAAAAGCCTCTCTGCTAGCTTTTTATCGATGTAGACATCTATCCTTGTCTTTCTATCCTTCCAGGACATAATATCACCATTATGTAACTATGTAGTTGTGGTATATAAACGTTTACGTTACGCAGAGATTAAGCTTTATATTGATATTACGTAGAAAATGATTGAGGGGGCGTGTATGGCTGATAAAGATTATCTAAGTATAAAAGGTAGTGTAGATCCTGCTAACGGGAAGTTCGAATGGAAGGAGGCTATCATAGACTCGTCTATACTAGCAATGATAAGCTTCTTCACATCGTTGGCTGGCACTAGCACTGCAGGCTACCCGACCCCCATAAACCTGTACGCTGCAGGTGTATCGGCTGCACTACAATTCTTCACAGTTTTAGCACTCAAGAGGGGGTTGATCAAAAAGTAGATATGCCCAGCTCTAGTAGCAGTATCATCAACGCTACTGCTATGAGTACAAGTATTATCGCAAGAAGTATGTTTAGAGCACCGGCTATCGCCGCCTGGCCAACCTCGACAAGGCTACCCGTCGTTTTCAACAGTGAGAATGCTGATGAGAATAGCATTGCAGCACCGATAAGCGTTACAATCAACAATATTATTATTAATGTTGCTGGTATGATGATCTTAAGCATGCTAGCTCGTTGCCTAGCTCGTTGCTTGAATTTTTCAAGCTCCAACATGGCTGTAGGTGGATGCTATGAGTATATTGACTAGTCTAGCACATATCCTATACGGCTTTATAA